>DATDRD010000119.1:0-6645 GCA_035291925.1 Anaerolineales bacterium | reverse complement strand
AATAATCCGGCGGACCATCCCCAATAGTCATGGCCACATGGATATTGTCCCATCCCGCGTTGAGTCGCCTGCCATCGGCTCCGCCTGCCTGGTTTGGCATGCGCTATCAGGAAACATGGCGAAGAGATAAAGTGGTAACATGATTATCAGGCTAAAGATTCGAAAATCAGGTAAAGGAGGTGGTGTTCTCGAATAAATGGACAGGAAGTTTGTTTGGCGAATGTACGATTGCAAGACTAAAAGAAAAGGAGAAGAAAATGCGTAAGTCATTTACATTGATCAGCCTGCTGGTTGGTCTCTCGTTGATTTTGACCGCTTGTGGCGGCGCGGCCGCGACACAAGCCCCTGCTGAAAAGGTCACTATCACCATCGAGAGCTGGCGCAACGACGATCTGGCCATCTGGACCGATAAGATCATTCCCGCCTTTGAAGCCAAGTACCCGAATATCCACGTGGTCTTTGCGCCGACTGCCCCGGCAGAATACAACGGCGTGCTAAACACCAAACTCGAAGGTGGCACAGCCGGTGATTTGATCACCTGCCGCCCCTTTGATGCGTCCCTCAAGTTGTTCCAAAGCAAATATCTTGCTTCACTGAACGATCTCTCCGGCATGGAGAACTTCGGTGACGTTGCCAAGAGCGCCTGGATCACGGACGATAATAAAGATGTATTCTGTGTGCCGATGGCTTCGGTCATCCACGGTTTCTTCTATAACAAGGATATCTTCGACAAGTACGATTTGAAGGAACCCGCCACGCGCGATGAATTCTTTGCCCTGTTGCAGACCCTCAAAGACAAGGGCGAGACTCCCCTCGTCATGGGCACCTCCGACCAGTGGGAATCTGCCACGATGGGTTTCCAAAACATTGGTCCCAATTACTGGAAGGGTGAGGAAGGCCGCCTGGCTTTGATCAAAGGCACTGCCAAGTTTACGGATGCAGCTTATATCCAGACCTGGCAGGATCTTGCGGATTGGAAACCCTTCCTGCCCGAAGGTTTTGAAGCTGTGAAATATCCTGATTCTCAAAGCCTGTTCACGCTCGGCAAGGGGGTAATCTACCCCACCGGCTCCTGGGAAATCTCCCAGTTTGAAAAAGACTCCAAGTTCAAGCTCGGCATCTTCCCACCCTACGTTCAGAAGGCTGGCGATGCCTGCTATATCAGCGATCACACTGATATCGCCATCGGTATGAACGCAGCAACCACACATGCCACTGAAGCCAGGACATTCCTAAGCTGGGTGGCTTCCGATGAATTCGCCAAGTTGTATGCCAATGCCCTGCCCGGGTTCTTCCCGCTCAGCAATGCCAAGGTGACATTGGATGATCCGCTTGCCAACGAGTTCCTCGGCTGGCGTCAGACCTGCAAATCCACCATCCGTGACTCATACCAGATCCTTTCCCGCGGTGAACCGAACCTCGAGAACGAACTCTGGCGTGTAAGCGCTGGCGTGATCAACGGCTCGCTGACTCCGGAACAGGCTGGCCAGGAAGCTCAGGCCGGTCTCGACAAATGGTATAAGCCGTAAGTTTATAACCGGTAATTTGTTTCATCCCGACGGAAGCCCGTCGGGATGAAACCTTTATGAACCATATTTGAGGAGGCGTATCATGCAACCATCCAGGCGACGTTCATCCTTTCCCGTTCATATTGCGGTGTTTCTCGCGCCAGCAGTGTTACTCTACACTCTTTTCATGGTCTTCCCCCTAATCAATTCATTGCGTTTAAGTTTTTTTGGAATCAGCGATCAGAACCAATTGTATTTTGCCGGGTTGAAAAACTACATTAAACTCTTCACCGATTCCAACTTCGCGCCATTTTTCTGGCGGGCATTGCGCAACAATTTCGTTTTCTTTGCAGTTCACATGCTGGTACAGAATCCGATTGGATTGTTACTCGCCGCACTGCTCGCCGAGGGTGGACGGATTCGAAACTTCTTCCGCACGGTCATTTTTATGCCCACTGTTCTTTCGGTGGTTATCATTGGTTTTATCTGGCAATTGATCCTCAATCCGTTGTGGGGCGTCGCGGAAAGCATGTTGAAAGCAATCAGCCTGGGAAGTTGGTTTGGTCCCTGGCTGGGCAAACCTGAGACGGCCTTGGTGACTGTCTCGCTGATCTCCGTCTGGCAGTTTGTTGGCATCCCAATGATTTTGTTCTATGCCGCGTTGATCAGTATTCCTGATGAGTTGACTGAAGCCGCCCGCGTCGATGGTGCAACAAGCTGGGATACTTTCTGGCGCGTCAAATTCCCCCTCATCCTGCCGACTGTTGGAATTGTCAGCGTGCTCACATTTGTGGGCAACTTCAACGCCTTTGATTTGATATACACAATGAAAGGCGCCAATGCCGGACCGGATTTCGCCACCGATATTATGGGCACATTTTTCTATCGCACATTCTTCGGGCAACAACTGCAACTCGGCAACCCCACCATGGGCGCGACCGTAGCCGCCATGATGTTTTTGATCATTCTCACAGGCGTAATGTTATATATGTTCCTATGGGCGCGCCGCGTTCAAACCTACGAATTGTGAGGCGCCCCATGAAATCAACTCCCCTGTATCGTCTGCAACAATTTATTGGAAAAAGCATTCCGATCATTCTCCTCACAATCTATTCCCTGATCGCAGTTTTTCCCATTGTGATGATTCTGATCAATTCCTTCAAGGACAAGTCAGCCATCTTCGGCGCGCCGTTTCAATTCCCCAATATGGAAACGTTCAGCCTGATCGGTTATGAGACGGTCGCCAAACGCGCCACATTTTCCATCTACTTTCTAAACAGCAGTATTGTCACATTCACAGCGTTGCTATTAACTCTGTTCATCGGCGCGATGGCGGCTTTCGCATTGGCTGAATATGACTTTCGCGGCAATGCCCTCCTGGCGCTATATCTTTCCATCGGCATCATGATTCCCATCCGCCTTGGCACCGTGGGTATCCTGCGCTTGATGGTTGCCCTCAAACTTGTCAACACACTGACGGGCCTCATCCTGATCTACGTTGCGCAGGCATTGCCCATGACCATTTTCATCCTTTCCCAATTTATGCGGCAGGTTCCCAAAGACCTCAAGGACGCGATGCGCATTGACGGCGCCAGTGAATATCGCATTTTCGGAATGGTCCTGCCGCTTGTCCGCCCTGCCATTGGCGCGATCGGCATCTTCACCATGATCCCCATTTGGAACGATCTGTGGTTTCCGCTTATTATTTCGCCATCTGCCAAAACCGCAACCGTGACGTTGGGCGTGCAGCAATTCCTCGGTCAATGGGTCTCGGATTGGAATGCAGTGCTCTCCTCGTTAACGCTTGCGATGATTCCCATTCTGATCGTGTACCTGATCTTCTCGCGGCAGATGATTCGCTCGATTACCGCAGGCGCGGTTAAATAAAAGGAGGTTTTGATGAAGGTTGGCATCGTCGGCGTCGGATTCATGGGGACGACTCACGCGGCGGGTTGGGCTGATACGCCTGCGAAAATCATTGGCTTCACTGCGGAGACTCAACAGGAGGCTGGCGATTTGGCGAAACAATATCAGGCAAAAATCTATCCCGACCTCGGCTCCATGCTTCCCGATGTGGATGTGGTTGATATCTGCTCACCCACGCATCTGCATCACGAGATGGCATTGAAAGCCGCTGCAGCCGGCAAACATATCGTGTGTGAAAAGCCGCTGGCACGCACGACAGGACAAGCACAGGAGATCGTGACCGCCTGCCGCCAAGCGGGCGTGCAACTTCTCGTTGCACATGTAGTTCGCTTCTTCCCTGAATATGCCCTCGCTCATTCTGCTGTGGCAGAGGGACAGATTGGCAAACCTGCTGTGATCCGTTTGCAGCGCGGCAGCTATCGGCCAAAGAAACCAGCGGGCAACTGGTTTCTGGATGAAGATAAGTCTGGCGGCATTCTTATGGATTTGATGATCCACGATTACGATTATGCCCGCTGGATTGCTGGTGAAGTGGAATCAGTCTCTGCCCGGCGCGTGACCGAACTTCATCCCGATGCGCCCGTCGATTATGGTCTGGTGATTCTCAGCCATCATTCCGGCGCACTGTCACACATTGCTGGGGCGTGGGCATATCCGCCGCCTACATTCCGCACACATCTTGAAATTGCAGGAGACCGCGGCCTGATCGAATTCGATTCAGACAGCACGGCTCCGATTCGGAATTTGATTCTCAAGACAGCAGGATCCGACGCGCCCGACGTTGCCTTACCCTCCAGCCCAGTCAGTGAAAGTCCGTATACAACACAGATCAAGGAGTTTTACGCCGCGCTTGCAGATAGAAAAACGGCACGCGTCAGCGCGACCGATGGGCTGGTCGCCGTTCAAATTGCGGAGGCCGCCCTTCAATCTGCTCATAGCGGCCATCCGGTGAAATTGCAGTCCCTGGCGGAGGCGCAATGACAAGGATCGGTATCCTTTCGTTTGCCCATCATCATGGCGAAGCCTACATCTCCAACCTGCGCCGCATGCAAGGCGTGGAACTTCTCGGCGTGGCGGATGATGATCCCACACGGGGTGAGAAAATTGCAGGTCAAAACGAAGCACGTTTCTTTCCCTCTTATGAAGCCCTGCTCGAAGCCAAGCCCGATGGCGTGATCATCTGTACTGAAAACAATCGTCATCGCCCATTGGTTGAGATGGCTGCAGCGCGCGGAGTTCACCTATTATGCGAGAAACCAATCGCGACAACCCTTGAAGACGCCCGAGCCATTGTGGAGGCCTGTGACAAAGCCGGTGTCCTTCTGATGACGGCTTTTCCTATGCGTTTCAGCGCACCTTTGTTGGAAATCAAAACGCGCCTCGAGTACGGCGACTTTGGTGATATCTATTGTTTCAATGCTACAAATCAAGGCGAGTTGCCAACCAAATATCGCGCATGGTTCGTGGATCCCGAACTGGCGGGCGGCGGCGCAATCATGGACCACACAGTACATCTTGTGGATATTATGCGCTGGTTTACCGCCTCTGAAGTTGAGACCATGTACGCGCGCAGCAACAGGATTTTCCATGCAGATGATGTTGCAGTGGAAACTGGCGCGCTGGAGATGTTGACTTTCCAAAATGGTGTGTTTGCAACCATAGATGCAAGTTGGTCCCGCCCACAATACTGGCCCACATGGGGCGGGTTGACCTTTGAAATGGTCACCCAGCGCGGCACTGTGATCGTGGATGCTTTTCGTCAGAACCTGAATGTTTATCGCGATGACTGGCAGCGTTCCAACTGGGCGTATTGGGGCTCTGATATGAATCAGGCGATGGTCAGTGACTTCGCCGCAGCCATTCGTGAAAACCGACCGCCTCGTGTTACCGGCATGGATGGTTTACGGGCAGTGGAGGCTGCGTTGGCTGCCTATGAATCTGACCGCACGGGTCAGACGGTTCATATCAAAAACTTATGAATATCCCTACACAGCAATTGCTCATTGAAAATGCGCGCCTGTTCACTCCTGATCAGGCTGAGTTGACAGGCTGGCTATTGGCTGAGAGTGGGCTGATTCGCGCGATGGGATTTGGTAACACACCGGACTTTTCGCATGAGACTTCTCTACACTCTCTGGATGCTCAAGGAAACATGCTGTTGCCCGGCTTTATAGATTTGCATGTTCATGGAGCGATGGGCCATGAAGTGATGGATGCGTCCTCTTCCGGTTTGGAAGAGATGGCGCGTTTTTATGCCTCTCACGGCGTGACTTCATTCCTCGCCACAACCTGGACGGCCAGTCGTCCGTCCATCATGAAAGCGCTTGGATTGGTGAAACAGATGCAGGGTCAGATTCGAGGCGGAGCAACGCTCTTGGGGGCGCACCTTGAGGGACCCTATCTCAATCCGACTCGTTGTGGCGCGCAGGATGTGAATCTCATTCGCAGGGCTGAAAAAGAGGAGGCATTGGAGTTTCTCGAAACCGGCGTCATCCGTCTGCTTGCGCTGGCACCCGAATTTGATGAGAACCTCTGGCTTATAGAAGAATGCGTACGGCGCGGAATCACAGTGTCGGCCGCGCATACTACTGCAAATTATGAACAAATGCAAAGGGCTGCTAAGCATGGCATTTCTCATTTGACTCATTGCTTCAATGCCATGCAGGGACTGGGTCATCGCGAACTCGGAACACTAGGAGCAGGGATGTCCCTACCGCAGATTTCATGTGAGTTGATTGCCGATAACATCCATGTTCATCCCGCCGCGCAGAAAATTCTTGTGGCTGTGAAAAACCCGTCAGGTGTCATTCTGGTGACAGATGCCATTCGCGCCACAGGCTTGCCCGCTGGAGATTATATGCTGGATGGCCGATCCATTCACATTCAAAATGGGGCAGTGCGTTTACCGGATGGTACGCTCGCCGGTTCTGTTTTGACAATGGAACGCGCCCTGCAAAACGTGTGCTCTGCTACGGGTTGCGCTCTTGCAGAGGTGTGGATCATGTCGAGCCTCAACGCGGCGCGTGCCATTGGTGTTTCATCTCATAACGGCAGTTTGGAAGTTGGAAAGGACGCCGACCTGGTCCTGCTGGATGAATCTTTCAATGTCAATTTGACAGTTGTTAAGGGCGAAATTGTATTTTCTAAATAGTGACCTGAGCAAGGAACCATCTCGAAAGACTTCACAGGAAATTCATCCCCCTAACCGATC
>DATDRD010000118.1:0-3721 GCA_035291925.1 Anaerolineales bacterium | reverse complement strand
GATGCTTCCCTGGCGAGATGCACCATTTCTGTTTCGCTAATATCCTTGCGCTTCAAACGTTTCAGCAGGTTGAGCAATTCATCCTTATCCAGCGACAAGTTATAGCCTGCCAGCGCGTCAACATATTCGTTGTCATCCATGCCCGGGTCGAGCCGGTAACGCTGGCCCAGTTTACGCTTGATCTGCTGATGGTAATGCAGCATCACCGCCGGACGATGCGCGGCGCGGCGGCTGAGATTCGCAACGCCTGTTACATGTTCGAGCGCGCCGCGGCGTTTGATCTCCTGCAGGAGGGGCACAGGTCTGCCGAAGCCGCGTCCCTGCATGAAGAACGCGATGAAAACGGCAAAGGTGACAAACAGTAATGACCGTCCAACTGGCGTGAAGCGCAGAAATTCTGCCGGTCCCAGGATTTGCTCACCGCCCTGCAATCCGTGATGCCACTCATCGAACCAGACCGCGCCCTTGTTACGCGCCAGTGCAAGGACGTTCAGCACCAGTTCGGGATTGCCCGTTTGTTTCAAGCCGGCGTTGGTGAAAGACCCGGAGATCGTCCCCAGGATGACTCGTCCATTTCCCTGTTCGAAAGAGACAAGTACAGGCTGGTCCTTGTATGCGACCAGCACGATGTAATCATCGCGTTCGGAACCAAGTGCAATATTGACTCTAGCATTTTTCAGGTCAACGGCAGAAGGAGAAGCCATTAGCGGAGTCCCACTTGCGGGGGTTCCATTGCTGTCCGGTAGATAGCTGAAGAAGAACTTGTAATGATCGATCACGGAGTACATGCCATATCTCTCGCCAATGGCGATCAACGTGCCCCCGCCCTCCACCCAATCGTCAATGGATTTCATCTCGCTTTCGGTCGTAAAAAGAGGCTCAAGCATAAAGAGAATGGATGTGTTTTCAGGAGCCGTAAAGTTCGTCAGCACCTGTTCATCCACGTTGTACTGCAATTCCTTCACCCACAACTTCAACGCCAGCGCACCATCCGGCGCGGGCGAAAGACTCGACAGCGTGGGATATTCCGGTCCGGTCTGTTTCTGCACGGCCGCCAGGGCTGTAGCAGCGACCAGCAGGAGTAATATTCCAATTGCCAGTTTGGTATCGCGTGGGAGATTCTTCATTCCTTCTTCTCCCGCAAATCATCCACATGCTTTACGTAGGATTGATACGTTTCCTCATCCACCGATTCAAAACCATACCAGACCCTGTCGAACACATCGATCACATCACGAAGTGGATTCGCCAGCTCAGGCTTTGAAGAGATGCTCCGCAAATATTCACGGTTCGTGCGCGAACGGTCGTAGCGCAGGAGTCCCTGTTCATCGAGCACCAGCAGGGATGAAAGATATAAATAACGGATCGCGTTGCGATAATCGCCCTGTCCTGAAAGGGCCTGGGCGCGCTGCATCGCCCGTTTCGATGTAAGCGTCTCGTCGCCATCGTCGCCCTCGGCGGTGAGCTGGGCCTCCCGCACCAGACTGCGCGAAAGGCTCCTCGAGATATAGAACAGGCTCAGGACGAAAAGAAGCGCCGCAGCAACGATGAGCGGAACGCGTCCATAATAGGAAACATTACGAACGCCGTACCCGATCCGATCCATCAGGTCAAAGAAACGCTGGAGCAATTCCTGCAGCCAATTCGGCATTTCGAGACTCTGCGCCTCCTGCCATTGGAATTCCGGGCGTGCCAGGATCTCCTTAAGCGGCCGGACATCCTGAAGTGTAAAGACTCTTTGCGGGTATACCTCGTGCGCGTTCAGCAACACATCGAGTAGTTTTACCAAACGTTCAAGGTCCGGCGGATCGTTCCGCAGTTCCGCCACGAGATATGACGTATCAATCTTCACGACGTTTTTATCGGATGTCTCAACTGCTGTGATTCCCTCCCACTGTGACGCAAGACCCTCCAACCGGGCACGGATCGCCGCCTCAGGCTCCGCTTCCATCTGGAGGATGGCCTGCCGCGTGTTCCTGACGAGTTCCCAATACCCCTCGAATGTGATTGGCCCGCCGGTTGTCATTCTGAGCCCTTCGGCTTCGCTCAGGATAAACTCCGCGAAGAATCTAGAATCAGAGAAGCGAGACTCTTCAGTCGCGCAGAACGCTCCCTCAGCGTGACAAACATGAGACAGCTGACCCACTGCCGATGAACTCGTCAGAGAAAGCAGTGTAATCAGCCAGGCTGCAAAGATGGAACGCATGCAGGATTAACGGATGAGGGATGTGAGGAAGAATGCACTTCCCATGATAAATGAGAAGAAGAAGATATAGATGCCTGTCACAACGAGTGTGAGGATGGCGAAGTTTCCCAGATCCTGCCCCGTGATGAGACGCTCCGTTGACTGGGAAACAGGAGCCGTCATCACCTGAGTTACATCCGTCGAGGCAGATGTGTCCGCCGTCAGCAGGGCAAGATCAAAGCCTTCCGTGCGGACTCGCAGATCGAAGTAGATCAACGTAAAGGCTGTCATCTGCAGGGGATAATAAATCAGAATCCCGACCAGTGAGACGAGCGCCTGAATGATCGCCCTCACCACCAGTTGCGTGGTCGGGTCATTAATAGATTCTAAAGCTCCCGCCAACGCAAAACTCACCATGGCAACGGGACCGTTCACAACCAGCAAACTGAACAGATACAATATGATGACGTATCCCAGCAAGGGCCAGAAGCGGCGGCGAGCCAGGCTCCAGGCGCGCCGGACTGCATCTATCGCACCCTGACCCTCCAGCACGACAGCAGGCGCCACCAGTGGATTGATCGCCGCCATCAGGAATGCAATCATACCCAGGCCTGTGAACCATCCGATGCATGGAACCATCCACCAGATGGCAATACCGAAGAAGATGAGACCCACAAAAAGCAATGCACCCAGCAATGTGAGCCAGGATCCGCGGATTCCGCGATAGGCATCCAGAATACCCGTCTTCCTGCCTAAATAATTATCCGCCACTGCGCGTGTCAGTGCACCCGTAGCAATCCCCTGTACAAGGATGAATTGAATAAAGGCAACCAGGATGGTCGAAAACATTCCGATCCAGTATGCATAGTTTGAAAAAATCTCTTCCGGGGGCGATGAGGCGAATCCAAGCATGGAACTGCTCAACAGAGTGGTCGCAGTTGTTTGCAGAACCATCACCGGCACATACACTACTGCGATGATGCCGATGAACGTCAGAAAATTGCGGCGATATAAACGGATCGCCTGGTCGAGCAACTCGCCAAGATGCAAAGGGCGGAGTGTGGGCAGTGCAGATATTTCCATACATTCTCCTGAACCGATTTATTTCCCCGCGACGGGTTGGCCTGTATTATACAATCTAAACAAACTTTGCGATGTTGCTCACATTGCAAAACGCTAACAACTCCCTCACGCTCTTCTTCTTAACCGGGTGCAGGAGATCGGGCGCGATGTCCATCAGCGGCAGAAGCACAAATCCGCGCTCGTGCAGCCGCGGATGAGGGATCACAAGCGAAGGCGTTTCCAATACCAGGTCATCGTAAAAAAGAATGTCAATATCTATCAGGCGCGGCCCATTTCGGAACGAGACTTTCCGTCCGAGGGTAACCTCGAGACGCTTGGTGTGTTTGAGCAACGGTTCCGGCTCAAGATATGTATTCACCCTAATGGCCTGGTTGAGGAACCTGGGTTGATCGTCATACCCCCACGGCGGAGTCTCGTAGACCTGCGATTTTGCCTTTACTTCCATTTGTGGCG
>DATDRD010000117.1:0-2696 GCA_035291925.1 Anaerolineales bacterium | reverse complement strand
CTGCACTCATCAAAAAGTTCACACGGCAATGTCCATACCTGCGTTGTTTCCGCATTGACTACTTTTATCCCTTTTGGCTCGCGATATGCCGCCCATTGTCCCCTGGGGGGAAATAGTGACTCCTGAAACCTTTCAAGCAACGCGCCAAGCGAATCGTTTGTCGGGTATGCGAGTGGGGTGAAGGCCGGGACTGGTGTAAAAGTGGGGATCTGAGTAAATGTAGGGACGGCAGTTGCCGCGGGAGTTGGTGTCCATGTTGGCGGCAGGGTTAATGGAGCGGAAGTTTGTGGAGGCTGGGAGTTGGTGGTCGGACTGCCACAAGCAGGTAATAACATGATCAGCAATGAAGATATACATAAGATTTTGCTGCTCATGGAAAGGTTTTCCTTGGCGTGCGCGATCTGTTATTCAGCGAACATCTCGGCGAGAAGCACAATGACCGCCTTTTGTGTAGCTGTGTTGATCTGTCCCAGTTTCTTGACGAGCCGTGTTTTATCGATTGTTCGAATTTGATCCAAAACGATTTGTCCGTTTTTTCCTTGAAAGCGGCACGAGATGCGGGTAGGGTATGCCTGCCCTTGCGTGGTCATCGGCGCAACGATGACCGTGCCAATGTGTCGGTTCATTTCATCAGGGGAAATGACCAGGCAGGGCCGGGTTTTTTTGATCTCCCTGCCAATCGTTGGATCGAGATTGACCAAATACACATCGAAGCGTTTGACTACCATACCCACTCGTTCCCGTCCCATTTTGTGGGGACAGGCTTATCGAGTAACTGGTCATCACTGTGTTCTGCCATAGCGTGGAATTGTTCGTCCCAGCCGCGGCGCGGACGCGAAACAGATCGGATCACAAGCTGGCCGCGCTGTACCGCGATCTCCACTTCGTTGCCAAGCTTGGCCTGGTCAATGAGCGGTTTTGGAATGCGAATGCCGCGTGAGTTACCGATCTTAATCACCTGTGTTCTAACTGTATTCATGGTTATTCTACTCCGTCCAAGTGCTTACATTGTAATCACAGGGAAAGAGTTGGTCAATGTGCGAAAGCCTTATCATTATGGCCTTCTCAAATTAATGTCAGACAAAAGCTTTGAACCGCTAAGCCCGCGAAGAACGCCAAGAAAATCATAAAACTTTGCGTGCTTGGCGGTTCAATTTGGCAGGATTGCAGACATCACGGCGACTTTGAGAAAACCATAGCCTTATCATGGAAGAGGGCGCGTTGAAAATGAAAAGGTGTGATGAAGGTGAGAGATGAGAAGGAATAAAACAAGAGCGCGGACGCTCGTCCGCGCTCTTGTTTTCACGACTTGATTGTGAGCAGCGAGATTCAGACCATCAGCCCGGCTCGATGTGACGCATCAATCAGCGGCGACGAACCCGTACGAGTTCGGTCTGCTCTTCGCCGCCCTTGACCATGACCCCAAAGATGAAGCCGACACCCTTTGCATAATATTTGTGTTCGACTACACCCTTCTCCAGTGGAGACCATTCCTTGGTCACCAGGACATGCTCGAAACAGCCGTAGCGGACGCACAAAGACTCTTCAAATCCAAGCACCTGCGCCATGTCCTCTGCTACACCGGGTGCAAGCTCCTGTTGGTATCGGTCACCCTTCTTCGGATCTGCCAGCATGATGATGCCGGCCTGCGCGCCGTCCACCCCGGCTTCCCAGGAGCCCTCTGTGCTAATTACGTTGCCGTTTTCATCCAGTTCCTTCGTGTCTTCCCCAAAATACCAGACATTTCCGTCAACATCCTGGGCAAACCAGTCGAAGGTCTCTTCGACAAGCACCCCATCTTCATAGGAGAGGTGGTAAACAACGGTGGTGGTGACACCCAGGATTTCCTTTGTCTCCTGGGTGACAGTCATCACATCGCGCGTGGGAGCGCCGTCTTTCTCACCTCGGTAGATGAAAGTCGTTCCCGGCGGAAGCGGGAAGTATGGGTTATTCACCTCGCTCACGAAGTTGTCAGGGTCTATCTCCAGCAATGGATTTTTTGCGCTGGAATCCACCGCGGCAATCGATACCGCAGCGAAAATCATTGCCAGTCCGATGGTTACCAGGGCAAGAAATCGTTTCTTCCATTTCATATTCACATTCATGGTTAATCTCCTTTTAGTTGATGGTCATCATTATGTTGATGACCTGAAATACCGTCAATAAAGGACTTGCCTTTTTGAGGTATACGGAAATCCCTGCCTTTCAGATTCCGGAGCATACAAACAGCTATGCCTTTGCATGATCTATTTTCAGACCATGTTTGCAATCTCCGGCTGAGTCGCCGAAATAATGGTTATGTTGTCAGGATAAATGAGGGATCATTGCGCTGAAAATTGGATAGCGCCTGTGCAACTTAACGATAGCACATTAATCGAGCTAAACACCCCATACAAAAGTACAGCCCTTACAAAAGTACCAGAGGAGATGAGTTGAAAATGAAAAAAGAATTGGATGAAGATGAGATGGGAGAGAAACAGGAAAACCTGAAAGGTTTTATGCGTGCCGCCACCGACTCTCAACTATATGTTGGCGCGTGTTGAGACGGGAAATCGTCTCGCGGAGGTGTGCTCGGTCTACTCTCCTGTCAAGCCTCTATACTGATCACTGCTCACTGACACTTGCACCTGCATGCAAGTGCAGGTGTAACTGTCCACTGCCTCACTGCGCCGTATTGCCTCCATCCACCAGCAGCA
>DATDRD010000116.1:0-6967 GCA_035291925.1 Anaerolineales bacterium | reverse complement strand
CCTCGGGAGCGGATATCTAAAATGGGAAAGGGATGTATCGTCTGCATCGAAGCAACAGAAAGAATTGATTAGGCTCTATGAGCAGGTCAACCCGAAGGATGGCTATGCCTTGCCTATCTCCTATGGAGATCTCGGTCCGCGTCTGATCGGGAATGGCGTGATCGACTATGACGCGTTTGCCGCGAATTACGCAAACTCTGGCAATCCGCTTTCCGAAGTTCAAATTGAGATTCTCAAACGGGGCAGTGATGAGCAAATCGTTATCACTGCCAAGAACGCCCACTTCCTGCTCAACTATTTCTGGGCGGTTGGGTTAGCTAATAAGAACCCGATTTTGACAGAGGGTCCCATCGTTCAAAATAGCAGTGGGCAGATTGAGCGTTTCGCTTCGACTGGCGGATGGACACTTGCTACGAGACCTGTCACTGAACTTTACGCAAGTTTGGATTTGATTCCGTTAACTGTTGAGCAACAACGGCGTGTGGAGGAGGTGGCTGCGGCAGTGTATCGTCCTTGTTGCAACAACCCAACCATCTTCCCTGATTGCAATCATGGCATGGCGATGCTTGGATTGCTGGAGTTGATGGCTTCACAAGGCGCGAGCACGGATCAAATGTTTGAAGCCGCGAAATACGTCAACGCATTCTGGTTTCCACAACAAAACCTTGAAACAGCGCTGTACCTATCGGCAAATCAAAACGTGACCTTCGAAGATGCCGATGCGCGTCTGGTTACTGGCGCAGGATTCTCTTCAGGATCAGGGTTTGCCGCCACTCACCAGCAACTGCAAACGAGTGGACTCCTGCCACAGGCTCCCAACCAAGGCGGTAGTTGCGCGAATTAATTTGGCGGGACAACCACCTTCTCATTGGATAGGCAAAATTGCCCATATATTCTTGAGTAATATGGCTCTCGGTGAAGAAGTCATTTACAATGATAATCAGATCAAACGAAAGGAGTAGAACCTATGACTGACACAGTACATGATCCCGTTTGCGGCATGGACATTGACCCCGCAACCGCTGCTGGCACATCTGAGTATAAAGGGCAAACTTATTACTTTTGCTCACTCGGCTGCAAGAAGTCCTTCGACAAGGAACCTGAGAAGTATCTCGGAAAAGCGGACGAACACGCGCATCATCACTAAATCCCTTCTATGCCCCTCGGATGACCTGTCTTTTTGGACAGGTCATCCTTCTTGTTTGTGTCATGTAAAACCCTGATATCAAACCTTCACCAACCCTTTGTACCGTCTTTACACATTCTTTAATCACGCCTGATATTCTTGGATCATCAAAAAAGGAGTAAATCATGTTTCTCATGTGGATCGTTCCCCTGTTACTGATTGGATTTGCGGTCTATGCCATCTCAGGCAATAATCCTGCCACTGTTTTGAGACCTGTCGCCAACCGCACCTGCCCGCATTGCAATCAAGCGGTGCAGAATGACTGGAAAAACTGCCCGCATTGCGGACAGACTCTATAAAAGGAAACACGAAAATGAAATATATCAATTGGTTGGTTGTTGCAGTTATAAGTGTCATCGTTCTCCTGTTCCTGTTCGGAGCAGGCATGATGGCGGGTGGTTGGGGCTATCGCGGCTACGGTATGATGGGGCCTGGCATGATGGGCGGCTGGGGATACTCTCCCTTCGCGTGGATTGGCATGGCTTTCATGTGGCTAATCCCCATTGGCGTGATTGCCCTCATCGTATTTGGCGTTGCTGCGCTGGTGCGAAATGCTGGAAACCCCACGCCGCCATCCTCCCAGAGTCCTTGTCCCAATTGCGGGAAGGGAGTGCAAGCCGACTGGCAGAATTGTCCCTACTGCGGCACGGCATTGAAATAAACAATCTTATTTTTACCTTTGCAAATGGCCTATATCACATAGGCCATTTTGCTTATATCGAATCAGGCTGAAAACCGCTCGCACGCCACGTCATATAGACATACACTATTGGTATCTCTTACAAGGTAGGTAACCATGACTGTTCGTGACCCTGTTTGTGGAATGGAAATCGAACCCCAAGGCGCGTTTGTCAAACGCGAGCACATGGGGCAGACGTTTTATTTTTGCTCACAATCCTGCGTGAGTAAATTCGATGCTGACCCGCATAAATACGGTCACCCGCAGGAGCATGACCACGACAAAGGACACGGCGCGCATAGCTGAGCGTTGCGCGCATTCAGAGTCCGCATCGTGAACTGAGATAGTCTATCGCGGACTTCAATTAGTGCGCCAAACTTCGCAAAGGCGAAACAGTCTCTGTTGAATTTGAGTTCCAATAACAGATAGGCACATTGCACGGCAGGCCGAATGTCAACGAGTGACATCGCGCCACATCGAAAGCAACTGTGTGACAGCAAGGCAAAAAAGGAATTGGCATATGGATACTACAGGAAAATTCAGTATTGGCAATTGGTTACGGTCGAGGGCAGGATTGACACTGATCGCTTTCCTCGTCATTGCCGCTTTCTTTTTGATTACCGAACACACCGCGCATTTCTTCGGGTTCCTGCCATACACCCTTTTACTGTTGTGCCCGCTCCTACACATGTTCATGCACCATGGGCGCGGTGATCACGCGAACCACGCCGATCATGCAACCGATGGGGAGAAAAAATGAATGAAGATACACCTGCCTATGGACTATGGTCGCTGGTAATTATCAACGCGGCCATCTTTATCATGTTTGCTTTCAGCTTCTTCAAACCGCGCACTGCGCGTGACTGGCGTTCGTTCGGAGCATTCTCAGCCTTTCTAGTAGCGCTATTCACCGAGATGTATGGCTTCCCGTTAACGATCTATTTACTCTCTGGCTGGCTTGCCAGTCGCTACCCTGGGATTGACCTGCTCTCGCATAACAACGGGCACCTGTTGCAAACACTTTTGGGCTGGAAGGGCGATCCGCACTTAAGCCCATTGCATTTGTTGAGCAATGGATTGATCGCGGCCGGGTTCATTCTGATCAGCGCCGCCTGGAACGTGCTCTATCAGGCCCAGCGCACCCATCAAGTTGCTGCCAGCGGTCCCTATGCTTATGTTCGCCATCCTCAATATGCTGGTTTCATTATTATCATGCTGGGTTTCCTGGTCCAATGGCCGACGCTCATCACACTGATCATGTTCCCCATCCTGGTGGCCATGTACCTCAGGCTGGCGCGGCGCGAGGAAAGGGAGTCATTAGCAGAGTTTGGTGAAGAGTATGCTGCTTATGAAGCGAACACGCCTGCCTTTCTTCCGCGCTGGCATTTCGTTAGAGCCAGTGTAAGGTGAATATGCAAATAGAATTGCTATATTTCGAAGGTTGTCTCTCCTGGCAAACAGGTTTGAAAAACTTGAAGTCTGCTTTGCAACTGGAAGCGATTGAAGCAGAAGTGAATTTGGTCAATGTTCAGGATGAGGCAGACGCAATCCGCTTGGAGTTTCTAGGCTCCCCGTCCATTCGCGTGAACGGCGTGGAGTTGTGGACCGAAGAGCGCGATGCTTTTGCGCTGAGTTGCCGCGTGTATCCGATATCTGAAGGTATGAAAGGTTGGCCGACTGTGGAAATGTTACGGGAAAAGTTGCGCATCCTAGCTGGATAAAATTCATGAATAATTCTCGTTTTGCTTCATTGTTGACCTGGGCTTTGGTCCTTGGAATGTTCTGGACTGTGGTTTCGCGCGTCTCCCCCGATCAGTCGCAGGTTCAGACAGGATCTGTTCCGAAGGAAGGATTTACAGCCCCAGATTTCACTCTGGGATTGCTGGACGGCGGAGAGGTTACTCTGTCAGAACTACAAGGCAAAGTGGTGCTGGTCAACTTCTGGACATCATGGTGTCCGCCATGCAGGAAGGAAATGCCTGCTATTGAATCCGTCTATCGCAGTTACAAGGATATTGGATTGGTGGTGATCGGGTTGAACCTGACTGCTCAAGATTCCAAGCCAGATGTGTCCGCATTCGTACAGGAGATGGGTGTCACTTTCCCCATTGCTCTTGACATTAATAACGCAGTCGGCAATTTATATCGAGTAACCGCCCTGCCTACTTCATTTTTTATTGATCGCAAAGGCGTGATTCGCTCGGTCATCGTCGGGGGACCGATGAGCGAAGCGGTGATCCAATCCAAGGTTGAAGAATTGTTGCGGGAGGATCAATAATGTTCCCGTATCTTCGCCTGGGACCCTTCCTTCTACAAATGCCCCTGCTCGCCTTGTTAGTTGGCTTATGGATCGGACTGACATTTATCGAAAGAGAAGCCGCTCGGCTCAACTTGAACAAGGAAAAAATCAGCAGTCTGGTTTTCTATGGGCTGATCGGCGGGATTGCTGCGGCAAGGATTGCATACGCCGCGCAATATGCTTCGGTATATTTATCCAACCCGTTCAGCCTGTTGTCCTTGAATACCAACACGCTTTTACCTGAAGCGGGTTTGTTGTTCGGAATATTGATCGCGGTCATATACGCTTATCGCCAGAAACTTCCATTCCGCAAAACACTGGACGCGCTCGCACCTGGCCTGGCATTTTTTATGATCATGATTGGCGTCTCGCACCTTTTGAGTGGTAATGCCTATGGCGCACCCACGCGAGTCCCTTGGGCAGTCTACTTGTGGTCCGATTATCGCCAGCCAACGCAAATCTATGAAATCTTTTTTGCGCTTGTGATTTTTACAATCATACTCCCGCACATTATTCCCGCGACTGCGCCTGGCTTGCGATTTGTGCAGTTTATCGCTCTCTCTGCCATTGCGCGTATTTTTATCGAAGCCTTTCACGGCGACAGTGTCATCCTGTTTGATGGATATCGCGCCGTGCAGGTTGTCGGTCTTGCCATTCTGGTAGTTTGCCTTGCCCTGCTTAGAAACTGGGAAGGAAAGGATGAATATGAATCAAAAATCGGATGAAAAACGATATATTCCCGCGCTGAGTTTTCGCTGGCTCACGCCGTTGTATGATCCTTTGCTCAAATGGGTTATGCGCGAAGAGAGTTTCAAGCGCAGGCTGATTCGACAGGCAAACATCCAGCCAAAGATGAAAGTTCTCGATCTCGGTTGCGGCACGGGCACATTGACCATCATGCTAAAGCGCGCGCACCCCACAGCCGAAGTCACAGGCTTGGATGGCGACCCGCAAGTGCTGGATATCGCCCGCGAGAAATCTCGTGGTACAAGTATTCAATGGGATGAAGGACTCGCTTCATTCCTCCCGTATCCTGATTCCGTTTTTAACAGAGTGGTCACCAGCCTTGTCATTCACCACCTCGTCACTGACGACAAGCGCCGCGCGTTCAGAGAGATTTATCGCGTTCTCAAACCGCGCGGCGAATTGCACGTTTTGGATTTCGGCGCGGCGCATTCATCACTCACACGTTTCATGACCAAGTACGTGCGCCGTCTCGAGGAGACCGCCGACAATTTTGACGGGCTGATTCCGCGCTTCGTAACGGAAGCAGGATTCGGTGGAGTCAAAGAAGCGGAGCACTTCGGCACATTATTTGGTCCGCTATCGATGTGGCGGGCTGTCAAAGGAGATTAACATGTCCAATCTACAGACCTTTGTAATTCTTTCAGGCATCGTAATGACAATTCTCATCGCCTGGTATTTCTGGTCCGCACCCAAAGCACAGACACGCGTTGCCGTATCCGAGTTTGGTGCGCAGGAAGTAGCTATCACAGTGAAAGGCGGTTACTCTCCTGACGTGATCGTTGTACGGAAAGGACGCCCCGTGCGATTGACGTTCACGCGCCAGGAAAGTTCTGCATGTTCTGAAAAAGTCCTGTTCCCTGATTTCAATCAAAATGCATTATTGCCCGAAGGCGAGCAAGCGACTTTGGAATTCACACCCGAGAAAGCAGGCGAGTATGGCTTTCAATGCCAGATGGGCACGTTGCGCGGCAATGGGTTGATTGGCGTGGCGATGGCTGTGCTCGTGTTTAGTGCATGGAATATAATCCACCATTCAAATCACAAGGATCACTGAAATTTGACTCAGACTACGTCCACTCAACTAACTGCATATAAAACCGCCTGCGGCGGTAAACTGAAAGACCCCACGAATTACCCCAATGCCATGTATCGCGGTGAGCGAGTCTATTTCTGCACCCGCGCCTGCCTGCGCGTCTTCGAGCAAGATCCGGATCCTTTTATAGCTGGCGAGATTGAGCACCCAATAGATGAGGAGTAATATCTTGCTCAACAAAGCGCGCGATTTATTTGTCAGGCTCTGATCATATTCAGAGCCTGACGTCTTATATAAGCAAAAAAGCCTATTCCGGAATGCGATAAACGGCGCTTAGGTATCCCCAGTCAAAGTCTTACAATATAGGTGAGTTTGAATTTCAGGAACAGATCATGTTGAGAAGATTTGCAGGTCACTTTGATGATATGGCGCTTGCCATCACCGTCTGGATGTGTACCCTTCCACTGGTCGGCTTGCTGATCTTTCCTTTCTTCGGATTGAAGATCAGCTTGATTGCCGCGGCAGCGTTATTCATTGCCATCCTGGCAATTTGCTGGGGTATCTGCTCCTGGAAAATATTTAAGTCGTGAGGTTTCAGATAATTATGTTCACAATTTCCATTGACCCCATCATTTTCAATATCGGCCACTTTGCCTTGCGCTGGTACAGTTTGATCCTAATGCTTGCAATTGCCGTTGGAGTCTGGCTAGTGGCGCGTGAAAGTGAACGCAAAGGCTTCAAAAAGGAAGATATCTACGATGCCGCCGTTTGGATTATCGTTGGCGGACTGATCGGGGCGCGCTTATTCCACGTGCTCGATCATTGGTCGCACGAATACGCAGCGAATCCGATTCGCGCGCTATATATCTGGGAAGGCGGCCTGGCGATCTGGGGTGCGGTGATCGGCGGCGGGATCGCGCTGGCGCTGTTTGCAGGGCGGCACGGTTTGCACTTTGGACGGCTGGTTGATACTGCTACGCCCGGCCTCGTCCTGGGGCAGGCTCTCGGACGCTTTGCCTGCAT
>DATDRD010000115.1:0-16057 GCA_035291925.1 Anaerolineales bacterium | reverse complement strand
AGTTCAGTATCCTCGATGCGAACACCAAACGTATCTTCGACAAACAGTGCAAGATCCATCAGGCTGAACGAATCGATCACTCCACTTGAAATCAGCGGCTCGGCAGGCCCAATCACACGATTTGGCTGTTTCAAAATGCTGGTCCTGATGAATGCGGAAAGTTGCTGGATGACGTCAGACATCATTTCTCCTTAGGCCACGGAACGCAGATACGCTTCCATAAACTCATCCAGATCACCATCCAGCACGGATTGCGTATTTCCTGATTCACGTTCAGTGCGATGATCTTTCACCATCTGATACGGATGCAAAACGTAGGAACGAATCTGGCTGCCCCACTCGGCTTTGGTATATTCGCCGCGCAGGACTGCCCGTTCCTCTTCTTTTTCAGCCTGCCTCAGTTCCAGCAGGCGGGCGCGCAAAATGCGCATGGCAAACTCACGGTTTTGTGTCTGTGACCTTTCGTTTTGACACGTCACAACGATCCCCGTTGGGATGTGTGTGATACGGACAGCAGTCGCATTCTTCTGAACATTTTGTCCCCCTGCTCCGGACGAGCGAAAGACATCCAATCTGATATCACCGGAATCGATATCAATTTCGGCCTCATCCATTGCGACCTGTGGAAGAATTTCCACGAGCGCGAAGGACGTATGCCTGCGGTGCGCGGCATCAAAAGGAGAGAGTCGCACTAAACGGTGCACGCCTTTCTCCGAGCGTAGATATCCAAAAGCATATTCGCCATCCACCGCAATCGTCACACTTTTAATTCCGGCCTCCTCCCCTTCAGTGATATCCAGAATCTCTGTTTCAAAGCCACGTGATTCCGCCCAGCGCAAGTACATGCGCTCGAGCATGGCAGCCCAATCCTGCGAGTCGGTTCCGCCCGCGCCCGCGTGGATGGCAAGGATGGCAGAGTCGTGGTCGTACCTGCCGGAAAGCATGGCAGTGAAGGATCGTTTTTCGAGTTCGGCTTCGATGGCCAAAACTTCTGCTTCCAGATCAGCGCGCAAACTCGCATCATCAAGCTCGGCGAGCTCGAGCGCGTCGTGCAACCGGCGCGAAAAGCTGCGCCACGAATCCACTTCGGCTTTTATGCTGTTATATTGTTTCATTACCTGCTGTGCCTGCGCAGGATTGCCCCAGAATTCAGGCGCTTCTATTTCTTTTTCAAGCCGGGAGAATTTGAGTTCCTTTGAGGCGAAGTCAAAGACGCACCATTAACTGGCGGGTTAAGTCCTGAGCGGACTCCAGGCGGTTTACAAGGTCCTGCATTTTTCCTCCAAAAGTTATGAACTTAAGATTCCACGAACAAAGGCATCCGGGTCAAATGGGATGAGATCTTCCGGTTTTTCGCCAAGCCCGGCAAATAGAATCGGCAAACCCAATTCACGCTGGATGGCGAATGCCATTCCACCGCGCGCAGATGAATCGAGCTTGGATAGGATCACTCCTGTTACGCCTACGGCTTCTTTGAAAGCCTTTGCCTGTTGCAGAGCGTTCTGCCCGGTTGTAGCGTCCAGCACAAGCCAGACGGCGTGCGGCGCACCAGGGAGAGCCTTGCCAATGACGCGATCGACTTTCTTCAGTTCTTCCATCAAATTGAAACGCGTGTGCAGGCGACCTGCCGTATCGATAATAACGAAGTCAACGCCGCGCGCGACCCCTGATTGGATTGCATTGAACGCGACCGCTCCCGGGTCGGATTCGGGAGCGCCAGTGATCACATCCACCCGCAGCCTGTCCCCCCAAACCTGAAGTTGATCGACCGCCGCAGCGCGAAAGGTATCCGCCGCGCCGAAGAGCAAGGTCTTCCCTGCAGATTGAAATCTCCGACCTAATTTCGCGATGGTGGTTGTCTTGCCGGAACCATTGACGCCCACGGCTACAATGACCGAGGGCTTGTTCGCCCAATTGAGAACCGGTGGATTATCGAGTCTGGCGCGGAGCTCCGCCTGGAGCGCCTCTGAAAGTTCTTCGGAGCGAATCAGGCCCCGATCCTGTACGAGGCGTTGAAGAGAATCCAGCACAGCGCTTGTGGTTTCAATCCCCAGATCTGCTTGAATGAGGAGAGCTTCCAGGTCATCCCAGGTTTCGCGCGTGATTTCAGTGGCACCCAACAGGTTGGCGAGCCGTCCAAAGGCTGTTTTGCTCGTTTTGGCAAGCCCGCTTCTCCATTTTTCAAAGACATCAACCATGACGGGCGATTATAACATGGGGCATTATGTGATATACTCATTTTTCGGTTGAGGGCAAAATCATTTTTATTGCCATATAAATTACGCCGTAAAGGTGAAATAACAGAAGGTAGATAATCATGCCAAGCGAACCTATTCATGTAACCGATGCCGCATTCGACAAGACCGTTCTCCAATCGCCAATCCCTGTCATTGTGGATTTTTGGGCGCCGTGGTGTAACCCGTGCAAAATGGTGGCGCCGATCCTCGACAAACTGGCGAAGGAGTACGAAGGCAAAGTTTTGATCGCCAAGGTGAACACAGATGAAAATCCCGAATGGATGATGAAGTACGGTATTCAGGGAATCCCGACCATGCTCTTCGTTGCCAACGGCAAAATCGTTCATCGCCAGGTCGGCGCGTTGCCGGAGCGGATGCTGCGCGATGTTGTGACTCAATTCATGGAGGTCATCAGTCCGTCGTAGCCCAAAGGAGGGCCCGATGAAAAAGACCGTCATTCCAGTTTCAATTATTGCCCTGGCTCTGGGCGCGTGCGTACTGCCTGCCATTCCCACCCCAAACACCATCGGTTCCACTCCCAATACGGGGCCGACCGTGGATGCAGGAACCGTAGATGCCATCCTGGAGACGGCTGTCGCACAGACATTGACGGTTCAACCCACAGCCACGGTTGCTCCTCCAACCGATACGCCGATTACGTTCGTGGAGTCGTCACCGGTGCCCGCCGCAACCGGGTCTGCTACAACGACCTTAAGTTCAGTTCCCGATCTAACGACAACACCTGCCACGGCAACCAGTGGACCCGCAGGCGCAACCTCCACAGCGACACTTGCGGCGGCATATCCTGCAACGCTAATACCAACGCTGACCATCCGCACATATGGAACCTTGCCGCCTGCAGTTCCCTCCAGCGATATCAGGTTGATCAATAAGTCAAAAACGCAGGCTTATATATCGCTGCAAGTGACCTCCCCTGACGGCAGATACGCAATCCTCGAGTACCCCGTGACTGGGACAATAACCATCAAGGCCCCGCTCGGATCTTATCTTTATGTGGCCTGGGTGGGCGGCAATAAGATGGTCGGGAATTTCAGATTACACGGGAATGAAGAGCTGTCGATTACCTTATATAAGGATAAAGTCGTTATCAAATAAGCGTCGCTGAATTCAGCGCATCAAAAGGAACAAATTAGCAGATGATACGAAACGCATTGCTCATGGGCGTTGTATTAAGTCTGGCTGCAAGTGCCTGTGCCCCTCAGGCGACCGCCACCGTCAACCCATTGGATATCCAGCACACCGCTGAGGCAGCGGCCTTCACGATGATCGCTCAGACCGAGGAAGCCGTTCCCACTGCGACGCTCGTGCCGCCGACTGAAACACCCACGCCAACGCTTACCCCCATCACATCACCGACATCCGATGTGATTCCGACGGCAACGCGATCCCAGTCATCCGGATCAACACAGGATGATTGCAATGAAGCTCTAACAGCCTGGGACGGTCCGACTGCGAAGCTCAATCTAGCCAACGAAACCAAGCCGAAAGGGACAGTTACGCTCTCCCTGTATGTGGTAACAGAGCTGGGAGAATGCGGGTATCTCAGTCAGCAATTCGAAGCCAATGGTAGTCTCAGCGGGCCCGTTGGACAATATAGCGCCGGCGCATTTGTAGATGGCAAGAAGGATTTCAAAGTCTTCGGCGGTTTCCGCATCACGCAGGGAAGCTGGACAATTGTTGTAAGAAATGAAAGTATCGTGGCCCAGGGAGGATGTTTCCCCAACTGTTAGATCCATCAGGAGAATATTCAAAAACATGAAACGCTTCACAATCTCTTCGTTAGTAGCCGCATTGACCATGATCATCAGCGCCTGCGGGGCGGAAGCTGTGCCAACAATGGACCCAGCCGATGTGCAATTCACTGCTGTTGCGGCAGCATTCACCATCGTCGCTGAAACACAGGCGGCGGTTCCAACTGCCACCCCTTTGCCACCCACTGAAACTGCCAGTCCGACATTACCGCCAACGAATACCCCAATGTCTTTACCAACCCAGGCAACCTTCACACCTGTGGCAGCCAGCACGGCTGGTGGCGACCCCTGTGCAACCAGAGTGCTCTCATCTCCAAAGGGAAGAGAAACTATCATTAGAATCGTCAACCAAACAAAAGTGGCAGTAACTGTATCTATGTACCTCAACGAGACAGCCAGTCATGGTGAGTGCGGATATAGATATTTTACCCTCGCGAAGTCAAATGATATTGTATTCACTGATTTAGTACAGGGATGTTACAACCTTTGGGCATGGAGTGACGATCCGAAGGGAAAATTTAACTCAAGCGGGTATGGCTGCATCAATAACCCCGACAAATGGACATTTGCGATTAGGGAGAATTTCGTGAAGTTTGAATGACTTTTACATAAATTAGATGTAGGCGAGCAGAGCTTTGCTCGCTTTTTTTCGTGAGGAACATTTCAAGCACCGCCTCGTCATAGGATTTAGACGTACTGGAGGCAGCATGAAATATCTGACGATCCTGTTCACTATGGCTCTTCTCATCGTCGCTTGTACACAAGTACCTCAGCCCAGCCAATCGCCTGTACCCGAACCCGGCACCCTGCCACCAGATGCTGCCGTCACAAGCCCGCCACAAAATGGTTCGGCACCAGTGGAAACACCTGACATGCCATTCGCTCCCAGGCCAGACGACACAAACCTTTCACGTGGAAATGTGTTCCTCGACGAATCCGAACTGCTGATCAGGGAAAGTTTTCCGCCTCAGATCACACTCATTTTGAGCGGAGATCTACCCACCCCATGCCATGAATTAAGAGTAGTCATTCAGGAGCCGGATTCAGAAAACAAAATCAACGTGGAAGTGTATTCCGTTGTTGATCCTAATCAAGTCTGCATACAGGTACTGGAGCCGTTTCAGGAAAACATTGATTTCGGAACTTTTCCAACTGGACATTATACGGTCCGGGTAAATGGAGAGAGGGTGGGCGGGTTTGATACATAAGAAAATTCAAATCAAAAAAGAGCCGATGACATCGGCTCTTTTTTGATTCTAATGCGAAAGGATTTGCGACAGGAATAGCTTGGTTCGATCTTCCTTAGGACTCTGGAATATCTCGCTTGGCGTTCCACTTTCGACAATCTGACCTTCATCGAAGAAGAACATCCTGTTAGCCACTGCGCGCGCAAACCCCATTTCATGTGTAACGACCAACATGGTCATGCCAGATTTTGCCAGTTGAATCATGACATCCAAAACCTCTTTGATCATCTCGGGATCAAGAGCAGAGGTTGGCTCGTCAAACAGCATAATCTTTGGCTGCATGGCCAATGCACGAGCAATGGCCACGCGTTGCTGCTGACCGCCAGATAACTGACCCGGATACTTATTCGCCTGTTCAGGAATGCCCACACGTTTGAGCAATTGCATGGCGCTCTCATTAGCCTGGTTCTTCGACACGCGCCGTACCCATAGCGGAGCCAGGGCAATATTCTGAAGAACGGTCAAATGCGGGAAGAGATTGAACTGCTGGAAAACCATGCCTACTTCCTCGCGGATCGTCTCTATGTTGCGAACGTCATTCGTCAATTCGACACCATCAACAATAATCTGTCCCTTTTGATGCTCTTCCAGGCGATTGATACAGCGGATAAACGTGGATTTACCCGACCCCGACGGACCAAAGATTACAATGACCTCGCCCTTTTGGACGGTAAGGTTAATGCCCTTGAGCACATAGAAGCTGTCGAACCATTTATGCACATCCCGGCAGATAATGATCTCTTGATTTTTGTCAATCTCGCTCATGCGGCCTCCATTAACGCTTGCCTACACCCAGGGCTTCTTCAAGGCGGCGGCTTCCGTATGTGAACGCCATATTGAATCCCCAGTAAACGATGAAGATGAACAGAAACACCTCGCGATGAGTCCCAAGCCAATCGGACTGCGCCAGGACCGCACGCCCAATTCGCAGAAGTTCGAAAAGTCCAATAATTGCCCCCAGGCTCGTATCTTTGAATAAACTGATGAATGAGTTAAACAAGGCAGGGATGACCGCGCGAAGCGCCTGTGGCAGGATAATAAATGTCATCGTCAACGCGCCGCTCAATCCTAATGCCTGCGCCGCTTCATACTGTCCACGATTGATGGATTGCAGCCCTCCACGCACGTTCTCTGCCTGATAAGCGGCTTCGAAGAGAATGAACCCAATCATCGCACGAATGACAGCGTCGGGGGGACGTATATCTACCGGGAGGAACAGTGGCACAAGAAGATTTGCCATGAAAAGTATCGTCACAAGTGGAACGCCACGAATCAGTTCAATATAGCCGATGCTGAAATAGCGGAGGATGGGAAGTTTACTGCGCCGCCCAAGTGCCAGCAAAATCCCGAGCGGGAGCGCTCCAATATTGCCTACAATCGCCAGCATCAGAGTGAGCAGAAGACCACCCCAGAGCCCTGTTGCAACAGGAGGCAGCCATGGGATGAAACGCATACCCGCAATCAGCAAAAAGACAAGCGGAAAGTACAGCAGCCAACCCAGGGCAGCGATTGTGGTGCGGCGTCGCTGGAGAATCAACCCGGAGGCGTAGAATACGAGGAGAACAGCATCCGCGATCAGCCAGTTTATCCAAGTATCTAAGTTCAGCAACAAACTGATCAGAGCAAATCCAAGACCGGCCCCCAGCGCGATAAAGGCAAAACCACGCGCAGCCTCTCTCCAGACTCCCCACGAAAGCCCAATCATCCCACCCAGCATATAAATGGCAAGCCATATCCGCCACGACTGATCACGCGGATATTGGCCGATCATGAAGAGGGTAAGGTTGGCTTCGATCACACCCCAGCGGGCTTCGGTCAGTGTCCATTGCAGGGCTGGACGTAAGAGCGTGTATAAAAGCCAGAGGGCGGCAAGCGTCAACGCAGTGTTGTACCATGTGCTAAAGAGATTTTTCCTTAGCCATGCGAATGGCCCAACGGTAAGGCGCGGAGGTTGCATTTCAATTGTAGTCATGTCAACGCTCCACCAACCGCACACGGCTATTATAGATATTCATCAACAAGGAGGTGAACAGACTCATGCTCAGATAACTGAGCATAATGATCACAATAACCTCAAGCACCGCGCCGGTTTGATTGATGACTGTACCCGCGATGCTGAACAAGTCGGGATAACCGATGGCAATCGCCAGCGATGAGTTCTTGGCAAGGTTGAGGTATTGACTCGTTAACGGCGGGATGATCACACGCAATGCCTGCGGGAAGATAACCAATTGTAAAGTCTGCCCGGTTGTCAAACCGAGTGATCGCGCCGCTTCAACCTGCCCGAGCGAAACTGCCTGAATTCCTGCCCGCACAATCTCCGCGATGAACGATCCCGTATACACAACAAGCCCAAATAGCAATGCGGCAAATTCCGGAGTTAATTGCAAGCCGCCTCTGAAATTAAGCCCGGTCAATTCTGGAATATTGACCTTCAAGGGAGGTTCCGGTTGGAATAGTAGGCCAACCCATAAAATCAAAACAGGTGCAAGGATGTATGCCAGATACCACCACAACGGAATGGGCAGGTCGGAGCGACTTTGGATTCCTCGAAAAATGAACCAGATTATGACAATTGAGGCCAGAGCAAGCCAAACATAAATTCTCCAAGAATCAAAGCTGGGCATAGCTTCATACCATGGCAAATAAATCCCACGCTGCGTGAGGTAAACAGGACCAGGCAGAGCGACCGCCTCCTTAACAGCGGGAAGCTGCAAAATAATTCCGAAATACCAGAACATCAATTGAATAATCAGGGGTGTATTGCGAATAACCCCGACATATGCACCGGCCAACCTGCTGATGAGCCAGTTTGAAGAAAGCCGCGCGATTCCGGCAATGATACCGACAATTGTCGTGAGCAGGATGCCAAGAGCACTCACGACAAGCGTGTTGACAAGCCCCACAAGGATCGCACGCCCGTAACTATCTGAGGATTGATAGGGGATATATGACTCGCCGATATCAAAACTGGCCGGATTGGTAATAAAGCCATAGCCCACGGTTAATCCCTGACGCGCGAGGTTTGCCGAAACATTGGCGTATAAAAATCCCGCCGCGAGCGCCAGAAACAGGATGAACACCACCTGTGCCAGCACTTGCAGAAAACGTATATCGCGCCAGAATGCTCTGATCTGCATAACAGTGAACGGTAACCGGGCGGCCTGACTGAGCAGGCCGCCCGGAAGTTGGATGGTGTCTTAGCGGAAAGGCGGGGCGTACATCAAGCCGCCTTCAGTCCACAACGCGTTCTGTCCGCGGGCCAGACCGTACGATGCAAGGTTGCGCTCGTACACTTCACCATAGTTGCCCACCAATTTGATCGCGCGATAGGCGAAGTCGTTGCTCAGACCCAGTTTGGAGCCTAGTTCACCCTCCACTCCAAGCAGGCGTCGCACGACGGGATCTTCGCTCGTGAGGAATTCATCCACATTCTGCGATGTAATACCGAGCTCCTCAGCCTGGATCATGCCATACACAACCCAATGGACCACATCAGCCCATTTGTCGTCACCTTGCGCAACGGCGGGCGCAAGAGGCTCTTTCGACATGACAACATCCAGGATGACATGGTCAGCGAAGTTCGACAGGACAGCCTGCCCTTGTGTTGCCAATTGAGAACGATCAGAAGTAATCGCATCGCAACGACCTTCCTCGTAAGCCTGGAACGCGAGGTTCTGGTCTTCGAACACGACTGGCGTGTAATTCACGCCGGCGGCGCGGAACTGATCTGCCAGGTTGAGTTCTGTGGTCGTTCCGCTTTGAACGCAAACATTGGCGCCTTCCAATGCGTCGAGTCCGGCGGAGGCTTCACTTACGATATCTTTGCGGGCCATGATCGCCTGTCCATCATAGAACGTGACAGGACCAAATGTGAGTCCAAGTTCCGCATCGCGAGTCCAGGTCCATGTGCTGTTGCGGCTGAGGACATCCACCTCACCGGATTGAAGAGCCGTAAAGCGATCCTGCGCGCTCAACGCGCGGAATTCAACTGCATCCGCGTCATTGAACAAGGCGGCCGCCCAGGCGCGGCAGAAATCGACATCAAATCCAGTCCACGCCCCGGCCGTATCCAGAAAGCCGAAGCCCTGGAAGGTGCCGTGAACTCCGCAAACCACATTGCCGCGATCAAGGACGGTCTGCAAGCGTTCTCCTCCAGCGACCGGCGGGGCAACGGGGGTCGTTTCAGCAACACCACCGCCACCCTCCGGAGTCACTTCCACCGTAACAATGACGGTCTCCTTGACCGTTACCGGTTCCCCTGCGGGTGCGGGAGCTGCTCCTCCACAAGCAGCAAGCATGATGCTGGCGAGCGCCAGAACCGTTACGAGAGTCATAGTCTTACGCATATTCTCCTCCTCGAGAAATAGATTTGGTTTTAAACGACGTCCATGGAAAACTTACTATTATTTTCTCGAATGACACCTCCTTTCATTTATATTAGTATCGTGCATTATAGCAAAGAATTTTGCGGAAATGAAAAGATAATTCAAAACGAGTTTGTTTTCTGACAAATTGATGCCATGTGTGCGTTCGTCAACTTTACCAGATCGGCGACAGATAATCTAATACTGATTCCCCTTTGCCCACCTGAGACGTGGATCTCCGAATAATTCTGCGCGGAAGAATCCAGGACGACCTGAAATCCCTTATCGATCAGCGCAAGCGGAGAAATGCCGCCTGCCTGTAATCCGGTCAGTTGCTCGGCTTCACGTTCGGTGGGAAGATGGACCTTCTTCTCGCTGAGGAACGCGGCCAGAGATTTCAAATCTACAGTGCAAGGTCCGGGAACAACTGCCAATACTGGCTTTTTGGGCTTATCCCGCGTTACAACGATTGTTTTGAAAACCATTTCAGGCGGCAAGTTCAGCAATTGCGCCACTTCGAGAGCGCCGAGCTTCTCAGCCGGGGTCTCAAACACCGTATGGGAGACCCTGTGAGCATCCAAAAAGCGAGTGACGTTGTTTCTGGGAGGCATGTCGACATCCGTATCCTGGGAAACTCCTCTTGTCCTTTATGATCATTGCAGAAATCTGGCAACGGGACGGATATTTCTATTGTACCAATCCACGTAGTAAAATCAAAGTCATGAAAGCAACTACAACCGCTGTTCCGCTTGAAAGGCTGTTGGAACAACTACCTGAAAATTATTCGATCGCCGACCGCGAGTTGATCCAGCGCGCCTATCGGGTGGCAGAGGAAGCACATCGTGAACAAAAACGTCTTTCAGGAGAACCATATATTAGTCATTGCCTTGCCGTTGCAAGCATCCTCGCAGACTTGCGCGTACCGCCCGATGTCGTCGCGGCGGGATTGCTTCACGATACCGTCGAAGATACAAACATCACCCTGAACGATATCCGCCGGGATTTCGGTGAAGCCATTGCCATCCTGGTGGACGGAGTGACCAAGCTTACCAACCTGCCGCGTGTGTCACGCGATGACCAGCACGCAGAACTTTCCCAGGGAAACAACGGAAACGAATCTTCAGATTCTTTGCCCGATCCCAATGCGCTCGGCCGCAAACGCGACCTGGTCTCGGAAACATTGCGCAAGACGTTCCTCGCCATGGGCGATGATGTGCGTGTGGTGCTCATCAAACTGGCCGATCGTTTACATAACATGCGCACTTTAAGCTTCATGCCCGAGAAAAAACGCCGCAGAATTGCAAAGGAGACCCTCGATATTTTTGCACCTCTGGCAAACCGGCTTGGCATTTGGCAAATCAAGTGGGAACTGGAAGACCTTGGCTTCCGCCATCTCAACCCCGAGAAATACAGGGAAATTGCCGAGCAACTGCAGGAGCGCCGCCCTGACCGCGAAACCCAGATCGAAACGATCAAAGAAAACCTCCTCAAATTACTGGCAAAGAACAACATCAAAGTGGAAATCAGCGGGCGCCCCAAGCACATCTATTCCATTTACAAAAAGATGACCCAAAAGGGAAAACCCTTCGATCTGGTGCGTGACGTAAGAGCCGTCCGCCTCATCGTTCCGGACGTTCCATCCTGTTACGCCGCATTAGGCGTGATCCACACCCACTGGCGTCCCATCCCCGGCGAGTTTGACGATTACATCGCCGCTCCCAAAGATAACTTTTATCAATCCCTGCATACGGCTGTGATCTATGATGACAAGCGTCCGCTGGAAGTGCAAATCCGCACATCGGAGATGCACCAGAACGCGGAGTATGGCATTGCCTCGCACTGGCGATACAAAGAGGGCGGCAAGAGTTCGGACAAAAATTACGAGCAACGCGTCAACTGGCTTCGCAACATGATGGAATGGCGCTCGGACGTCAGCGACGCGCAGGAATTCGTGGAAGGGATGAAGACGGACGTTTTTCAAGACCGCGTGTATGTCTTTACGCCGCGCGGCGACATCATTGACCTTTCCGCAGGCTCCACACCCATTGACTTTGCTTACCACGTCCACACGGATATCGGGCATCGCTGTCGGGGTGCGCGCATTAACGGGAAACTTACTCCGTTGTATCAGGAACTGAACACCGGCGACCAGGTTGAAATCCTGACCGCCAAGCGAGGCGGTCCCAGCCGCGACTGGCTGAATCCTAATCTTGGTCTGGTCAAAACACAGCGCGCCCGCTCCAAGATCAAAGCGTGGTTCAAAAAACAGGAAGATGAACAGAATCTTGCGCAGGGGCGTGCCACACTTGAACGCGAAATTCAAAGGCTCGGGATCACAAACATCAATTTCGAAAAGATGGCGCGTGAGCTCGGATTCAAGATCCCGGAGGAAATGTTCATCGCTGTCGGCTGCGGAGATCTATCGGTCAATAAGGTCATCAAGCAAATCTCTGAGACTGAGGAAACTGCGGACATTCTTGAAGTTACCATCCCTGCACAGCAACCAAAGACATCAACTGACGCTGTTGAAGTAGTGGGATTGAAGGGTTTGCTTTCAAGCATGGCGCGTTGCTGCAATCCCATGCCGGGCGACCAGATCGTCGGATATATCACACGCGGACGCGGCGCAACGATTCATCGCCAGGATTGCCCAAATATTCTACGCCGCAAGGATACAGAGCGACTCTTGCAGGTAGGCTGGGGGAATGCCGAACGCACTTTCCCCGTGCACATCATGGTCAAGGCTTATGATCGCCAGGGCTTGATGGGAGATATTTCCACACTGCTCCAGAACGAAGGCGTAAACATCGCGGATGTTTCCGTGAACTTCAACCGCAGCGTCGCCGACCTGAAACTTGTCGTGGAAGTTCGCGATCTCGCACAACTCAGCCGTGTGCTCACGCGCATTGAAAGTTTGCCGAATGTAGTGGAAGCACAGCGCACAAAACCGGGGTAGGCCCTTCCCCAACCCTCCCCATTTTCTTCGAAAATGGGGAGGGTGCCGCGAAGCGGCGGGTGGGGTATAATCTCGCCGCCGTGAGGCAAACATGTCTTTGCTCAGCGTAGCTGAAGCGCGTGAGCGCATCCTTTCCCACTTTTACCCCGTTACAACTCAAACTCTGCCACTGGTTGAGTGTGCAAAGCGCGTGCTTGCACAGGATATTGCCGCGGCGACTGACCTGCCCCTCTTCGACAACTCTTCCATGGACGGATTCGCCGTCCGCGCCGCGGATGTGGTAAACGCCGCGGCCGCTTCGCCGCGCAGCCTGCGCGTGGTCGCCGATATACCCGCAGGATCGCACCCGGTAATTTCTCTTGCGCAGGGTGAAGCCGCGCGCATCATGACCGGCGCACAACTGCCTGAGGGCGCCGATGCCGTCATCCCGGTCGAAGACACTGACTTCCACAATCGCGACGCGGGAACACCTGCGCCAAATGAAGTTCAGATATTCAAGGCCGCAAAACCTGGCGATAACAGACGCGCCCGCGGTACGGACATTCGTTCAGGAGGAGTTGTGCTGCACAAGGGCCGCGTCCTGAAACCACAGGACCTCGGTCTTCTGGCGATGCTTGGAATGGCCAGGGTGGTCGTTTATCAGAAGCCGCGCACTGCATTGCTCTCGTCGGGCGACGAGTTGCTTCAAGTAGATGCTCCGCTTGAATCCGGGAAGATTCGGGATTCGAACTCATACACGCTTGCCGCATTAATTGAAGATGCGGGAGCAGACGTGATACGCCTGGGCGTTGCAAAAGATAACCACGAGTCGGTGAAGGCATTGCTTGAAAAAGCTGTTGCACTGAAAGTGGATTTGGTCCTTTCGTCGGCCGGGGTGAGCGTTGGCGCGTTCGACTTCGTAAAAGAAGTGATCGAATCAAATGGCAAAATGGATTTCTGGCGCGTGAATATGCGTCCCGGAAAACCACTGGCCTTCGGGGAATATGGAAATATTCCGTTCATCGGCTTGCCGGGAAATCCTGTCTCTGCATTCGTGGGCTTTGAGGTTTTCGTGCGCGCCGCCATTGGACGATTGAGCGGCGCATTGGACCGAGGCAGACAAACGGTCCGTGTGCGCTGCGAGGAGCAGATCGATTCCGATGGGCGGGAAAGCTATCTGCGTGCTGAAGTTCGCGAAGAGAACGGAGTCCACATCGCCCGTCTGACGGGACATCAAGGTTCGGGCAATTTATATTCGCTGGTACGAGCAAACGCTTTACTAATTATCCCCGCTGGTGTAAAATGCGTGCCTGCTGGTGAGGAAGTAAACGCCTGGCTGCTATGAGGAGATATGGATAAAAGGCTGTCAAAAGTCACAATTGCACTCGTTACGCTCGCAATCATTGGTCTGCTCGTTTCGATTTATATGACCATTTACAAAATTACATCCAACGACAGCATGTGCATCGGCTCCAAAGATTGTTCGGTGGTGAATGCCAGCCGCTATTCTGAAATCTACGGCATCCCGGTGGCAGTGCTCGGGGTCGTTGGGTATGCCGCCATCCTGGCCATCCTCCTGCTCGAACGAAATCCGGGCTTCTTCAACCACAACGGAACCATGCTGCTTTTCGGATTGTCGCTCACAGGTTTCCTTTTCACCTTGTATTTGATCTTTATAGAAGTCGCCCTCATTAAAGCATATTGTCCGTTCTGTATCGCATCCCAAACCGCGATGACTCTCATTTTTATTCTTTCGGTCATTCGCGTCGTCCGACAACCTTAATTTCAGGAGGATTGAATGCCCCGGATCAAGTGTCATTACCTGGATTGTATATTTCTTGACGAAGGTTATTGCAGTGCCGCCGCAGTGGAAATCGATCCCGACACTGGCTGCAACACTTATTCTCCCAGCGAGGAAGCTGCGGCAGATGAAGAATGGGAGGAGGAGGAAACAGAAGAATGGGAGGAGGAAGAATCGGATGACGATGACGAATTGTGGGACGAAGATGATGACGAGTTCTGACGCATCGCTCGGATTACACTTGAAAAGGCCTTCTCTTATCGAGGAGGCTTTTTCGTTTACTTTGGAGTACGGGAGCTTGCTCCCGCAATTCCCGGCAGCAAGCTGCCGGATTCCAAATTTATGTTTGACCGCAAAACTGATACAGCAATACGCCTGCTGCCACTGCGAGATTCAGTGAACTGGCTCTTCCCTTCATGGGTAAAGAGACCGTCACATCACAGGCATTTGTTTGTTCCGCCGAAAGTCCCTTTTGTTCACTTCCCAACACCAGGATCCAGGGAACATTCGGGACAAACGTATGATATTCCACATCCCCATGTGCAGATGTGCCGATCAATTGACGGTTCCCGTGACGAGCCCATTGAACAAATCCATCGAACGAAGTTTGTATGACCGGTTCCCAGAATATTGCCCCCATGCTGGCGCGGACAGTGGTCGGATGATAAAGCTCCACGCCGCCATCGAGCAGAAAGAGCGCGTCCGCGCCAACGGCATCCAGCGTGCGGAGGATCGTCCCAACGTTGCCGGGATCTTGCGGACAGACAAGCGCCGCGGCAGTTCTGATGGATTTAAGTTCATCAATTTGGGTTTGTTTTTGCCGAACAATTGCAAGAACGCCCTGGGGGTTATCCTTGTTCGCCAATGATTCCATCACTTGCACGGAGACAGCTTGAGGCGCGGTCCTGAGGCGTGAGACCAAATCACGCGCGAAACTGCTGGTTAGCAGGTCCGGCGCATAGAGCACCGATTCCATCTGCCATCCAGCATCCAGCGCTTCGCCAACATGATGGATGCCCTCTACCAGAAATAATCCGTTCTCAAGCCGCGCTTTCTTCTGTCGCAAGGCGCGCGCCTGCTTGATAAGCGGATTGTTCAAACTGGTGATCAGTGGCTTTTCCATGGCCCCGATTGCAGAGGATTACTCGCCTGCAACAACAGCCAACTTTGCAGTCATCCCTGAGGCGATATGACCTTCCGTTCTGCAAACGACTTGATATTCACCAGGTTCTGTTGGCGCTGTGAATGTAGTGCCGATGGATCCACCCGGTTGAATCTCCACTTCCCAAAACACGTTGGGCATGTCTTCCTCATCGAACATATCACCGGCAGTCGTACCCAGCTTCATAATAACGAAATTATGTACCACCGCGCCATTGTTCATGGAATTGAGGGTGATTTCCTGCCCGGCAGGGATGGTAAATTGATTGGGTTGAAATTGAAAGTCGGTCATGGTAACGTTGATCGTGGTAGAAGCACCTCCACCGCCGCAGAATGTTAGTGCCAGACTGAGAAGCACACTCAGAATGATTAGAGTTCTTTTCATCAGATCCTCCTGTGAAAGTCTCCAGCGAGCCTATTGTAATCCAACCCAATGGAATCGTTCTTGTCTTCCTGCCCATCATGTTATGGTGTAAACTAACCCGGACTGGACTTGGAGGTACATATGACCATTCACCCAAGATTTGACCCTGCTGC
>DATDRD010000114.1:0-2209 GCA_035291925.1 Anaerolineales bacterium | reverse complement strand
TCATGCCTTCACCCAGGCCCGCGCAGTGCAGGATGCGGATCTTGATGATCTCATTCAAATTGAATCGTTGTTGTAAATAAGGAATGACCGACTCATGCAGGATATATTCCATTTCGTTTGGCACACCCGGCAAAGAAATGACCGCCCTCACGCCCGGCCCTTCTCCCCAAGCCTGCCCTGCCGAAGGTGTCGAAAGGTTGGGAGAGGGGTGCAGGGGCGAGCGATATTCGACGATAAAACATGGCGCAGTGCCAACCGGGTTTGAAATCCCAATCGCGCCCTTAGGCACATACGCCTGCCGCTTCTGGTTTTCAGAAGGCTTGCGACCATAACGCGAAATAATGGCCACGACCTGTTCCCAAAGATCTTCGCGAAATTCAAGATCAACACCAGCGGCGCGCGCAACTGCTTCGCGGGTGGGGTCATCCACTGTCGGGCCAAGCCCGCCGGTGGTGATGACGATTTCCGCACGCTGCATTGAGTGGCGAATGGCTTCTGCGATCCTTTCAACGTTATCGCCAATGGTGATGGTGCGATATAAATCCACGCCCATGCCGCGCAAAGTACGCGCAATATAGCGCGTATTCGTGTCCACGATTTCACCCAATAGTATTTCAGTTCCGATTGTTATGATTTCGGCTGAGGGCATAAGCTGTTATTCGTCCTGAGCGGAGTGCAACGGAGACGAAGGACAAGTTGTAAATAAGCAAGCGTGTCCTGATTGCCCGCGCTTCGTCTTCGGGACTCAACGCGACGCGTCGTATCCCTCCGCTCAGCGCGAAGAATTACACCACATTGTACTCTTTTATCAGTCTTCCCTCCTCAAAGCGTGCCAGGTCGAGCATCGAAACGTCAATCGTTGTGAACCTTCCATCCAGAATGAATTCGCTCATTAATTTTCCTGAAACTGGTCCGTGCATGAAGCCGTGCCCTGAAAAGCCGGTGCAGACGCAAAAACCATCCAGGCGCGTTGCGCCGTAGATCGGATGTGCATCAGGCGTTACTTCATAGAGTCCTGCCCAATGCGAAACACGCCCTGCCTTTTCAACCAAGGGCATTCTCGCGATCGCGGCTTCCAGGTTTACCAACTCAAACTCTTCATCGATGCTTTGATCGTATCCCGGCTCTTCATTTTGGTTGCTCATGCCGATCAATAGACCTTGACCCTCGCGATGAAAATATAGTGAATGGGCAAAATCGATCACAAACGGAAAATCGCTCGGGATCTCTTTCAACGGTGTTGTGGTGAACATTTGCCGGCGAATCGGAACTATCGGGAGGTGGACTCCCGCCATTTGACCGATCAGACTCGACCACGGTCCGGCCGCGTTCAAAACCGTGCGCGTCTTTATCAGGCCTTGAGTTGTTTCCACCGCCTCGATTCTATCTCCACTGACGCGGATCCCGGTCACTTCCACGCCATTGAATGTTTTTGCCCCCATGCGCGTCGCTGCATTGATGTATCCCATCACAACGCTGTTCGGGTCCACAAGGCCATCCTTTTGATGGAATGTGCCTGCAATTGCATCTGCGAAGTGCATGAGCGGCAAACACGCCCGGACATCGTCTCCACTCAACAGTTTAGTTTGCACGCCAAGACTGTTTTGCAATTCAATATTGCGCTTGAACGCGCTGGCATCCTTTTCGCTTGTCGCCACGAGCAAATATCCGCATTGACGGTAATTCACATCCTGCCCGACCTCATCTTTGAATCTTTCGATCATGGGCAGGCTTTCGAGTGAGAGTTTGATATTAATATCTGTGGAGAATTGGTAGCGGACGCCGCCTGCGCAGCGTCCCGTCGCGCCCGTACCGAAAAAATCCTCCTTTTCGAGCAAAATAATGTTCTTCATGCCGCGCAAAGCCAGGTGATAAGCGGCGCTCGCCCCCATCACGCCGCCGCCGATAATGACAATATCTGCCGTTGCTGGTAGTTCCATTTGTCCTTCCAGTTCGCTAGAACGTCCCGAAGGTTTCCTCGCAGAATTGCGATTGATTCGCCCAAACCTTCGGGACGGTGATTACCATTTGTGATTTACAATTTTTATAAGGTTGCACTTACAAAATCTGCGGGAATTTGCATGAAGATCCTGTTGAGAGCAAACATCTGGATTTCGTGGGAAACCTTTAGGGTCTCTTATTGGATATTTACTTAGAAATCCACTTCCCTGCCGATGTTCATTCTGCGTGCATTGCTTAATGCGACTTG
>DATDRD010000113.1:0-11069 GCA_035291925.1 Anaerolineales bacterium | reverse complement strand
TTGCAGACAAGATCGCCGCAATAAAAGTATTAGACCCTGCTTGCGGAAGCGCGAACTTCTTATATGTAGCCTTGCGCCTGCTTCTTGATTTACAAAATGAAGTATTGAACTTCTCCGATGAAATGGGCGCAGGCAGGCCGTTCATCACGGTCACGCCTGCACAACTTTATGGCATTGAAACCAACGAGTACGCTCACGAACTCGCCCAAATGACCATTCAAATTGGTTACATTCAATGGCTGAGAGATAACGGTTATGGCTTCCCAATGGAACCGATCCTCAGACAGACAAAGAATATCTTGAACATGGATGCGATACTAGCTTACCAGACCTCCGAGGTCTTAGAGACCTCGGAGGTCTCCCGCGCCATCGACCCCGAATGGCCCCAAGCGGACGTCATCATCGGCAACCCGCCGTTTTTGGGTGGAAACAAAATTCGCGCTGAGCTTGGCGATAAATACGTGGATGATCTTTTCAAACTTTACGAAGGACGCGTACCTGCTTTTGCAGATTTAGTTTGTTACTGGTTCGAAAAAGCCCGCGGCATGATTGAAGAGGGAAAAGCAAAACGCGCGGGGTTGCTTGCCACAAATTCAATTCGTGGTGGAGTAAACAGAAGAGTACTCGAAAGAATAAAAGAAACTGGCGACATATTTTGGGCGCAATCAAATCGCGATTGGGTTTTAGATGGTGCGGCAGTCAATGTTTCAATGGTTGGATTTGATAATGGCTCTGAAAGCAGTAGATCTCTTGACGGAACAACAATAGCAAGCATCAACTCAGATCTTTCGCATCAATCTGACTTAACAAAAGCAAAGATTTTGCCTGAAAATGCAGATCTTTGTTTTTATGGCTCTCAACAAAAAGGCTCTTTTGACATTACGCCTTCTCAAGCAAAGGAATTTCTGTCAATTCCAAATCCATTTGGGCTTGACACTCAAGATGTAGTAAAACGCTCTGTAAATGGTTTGCAAATCTTACGCGGTGGTGAAGAAACATGGGTCATTGATTTTGGGGTAGGGGCACCAATGGAAAAGGCGGCGATGTATGAAGCGCCATTTGAATATGTAAAAAGAGTTGTGTATCCCGAAAGAAAAGACCGAAATGAAAAAATTCAGCGCGATTATTGGTGGTTGCACGCACGACCATCACCACGCTACCGAGAGATTTTGATAAGCCAGAAACGCTACATCGCGAGTCCCGCGACCGCAAAATTCAGAGTCTTTGTTTGGCTGGATGCAAATGTTTTAGCAGACCATGCTGTTGTAGTATTTGCTCGTGAAGATGATTATTTCTTCGGTGTTTTACAGTCCAAGGCTCACATTCTTTGGTCATTGAAACTTGGGACATCACTAGAGGATCGCCCGCGCTACACACCTTCTTCATCCTTTGAAACCTTCCCCTTCCCGTGGCCGCCGGGCCAAGAACCAAAAGACGACCCGCGCGTGCAAGCCATCAGTGAGGCCGCGAAGGAATTGGTTGATCAGAGGGATAGGTGGTTGAACCCACAGACTTCGGAAGTCTCCCCTGAAGACTCTAAAGTCGTGAAGACTCCAAAAAAGACTTCCGAAGTCTCGCGTGAAAAGCGCACGCTCACGAACTTATACAACGCCCGTCCCACTTGGCTCGATCTCGCACACAAGAGACTCGGCGAAGCGGTGTTTGCCGCCTACGGCTGGAAGTCCGATTTGTCCGATGAAGAGATATTGGAGAAGTTGCTGGCATTGAATTTCGAGAGGGCGAAGCAGGGAATAAAAATTGCTCCGCAGATACGCAGATAGATAGGTTGGACGCTTCGACACTACTTACAGTCGCAGCGCGACGCATCACCCCGTCCCCTCTCAAAAGGGAGATGGTTGTTTTGTTGAATCGAAGAATTGAGGCAACCAAACACAAGGCTGTGTGATATAATGAAACAAGATAAGTCAATTAGATATTGTAGCTGATACAGTTTACCCTTGCGGGCCGTCTGCGTCATTTGCAGATGGCCCTTTTGTTTTCGATAAAGGGCGGCTCTGCCCAAACTGTGCAACCAGTTACAACGGGGATCAACGCATTCGGACTTATTCCACCCCATCGTGCGCCTCTAAGAGACGCACACCAATAACAATAACATAAGGAGAATTACCCATGTTAACAGAAACCAACAAAACCGTCTCGCGCCGTTTCTTCGAAGAAGTCTTCAGCAAGGGGAAACTGGCCGTGGCAGATGAGATTATCGCCAAGGACCACGCCAACAGTGGCCCAGGCACTCTTCCCGGCTTGACGCCTGGCCCGGAGGGCAGCAAACAATTCGTCACAGTGTACCGCAACGCTTTCCCGGACGTTCATTTCACGATTGATGAGCAGATCGCCGAAGGGGATAAGGTCGTAACGCGCTGGACAGCGCACGGCACGCATCAGGGCGAACTGGCAGGCATCCCAGCAACCGGTAAATCTTCCACTGTCACTGGGATAGTCGTAGACCGACTTGTGAATGGAAAGATTGCCGAGAGTTGGGGCATCTTTGACCAATTCGGCATGATGCAGCAACTGGGCGTCATACCCATGCCGGAGATCGCAGGCAAGTAACTCATCGGGTCATTCCCCATGAGTCCTGCGAAGTATTCCGAATCATCGTGGTGTGCGCCTCTTGCAAAGGCGCACACTTACGAACTTGTACAACGCACGTCCCACCTGGCTTGATCTCGCGCACAAGCAGCTCGATGAAGCATAGACCTCCGAGTTCTTGAAGAACTCGGAGGTCTTGTGTTTAGTCTTCCAATGATTGCAAATACTTTCTCACATCATCAGGCAGGTAACGCGTCTTGATATATTCCATCACGAGCGTTTGATACTCCGCGGGCGAACCAAAGTGCTCTTGAATGAATTCCCGGTCAACCAGCATGCCTTCGCGCTGACCAAGCCATTCGAGATAGTTGGAGTATATCCAATCTTCGGGTAAAGCAATCAGTCCATCTTTCACGGGATTGGCATGAATATAGACACATAAATTCAGCAAGTGGGAATAAGTTTCGATAGGCTTGGCTTGGAATTGTCCCTGAAACAGCGAGCCAAAGCGAGAAAAGCGTTTATTGATGGCTTTGGTGTAGGAAACCGAAAGGCGCATCATGGCGTTGGAGATAGTAGAGACCTCCGAGTTTTCCAAAAACTCGGAGGTCTTGGGCTCAACGCGCAACAAGATATGATAATGCGTGGGCATCAAACAATACACTGCCACCTTCGCCAATGGAACGATATATTTCTTGACGTTACGCAAGAAGTAAAAGTAATTTTCCGGCTGAAAGAAAATACTCTGGCGGTTGTTGCCGCGATTATAGATATGATAGTACAAACCAGGAACAAAAAGCGTTTGTCTGCGAGGCATGGGTGCTTGCTCCCAGGACCTCCGAGTTCTGCGAGAACTCGGAGGTCTATTGGCGGGACGAACCGTTGAGGGTGATGGGCATGTAATTCTCCAAAGGAGATTTCTCTAAATTGTACACCTTTTACATGGGTGACCGCGGGCTCCAAGAGAACAGGGAACACCAGCGCTCGAGAACAACTTTTGCTGTAAAATAGAGGCAAGAGCGATCCAATGTCAGCCGATATCAAAAAACTGCTAAAGGAACTCAAGCAGGGACTCGTCCAACTATACGGTGAGGGCCTCAAGGGCACATACCTGTATGGGTCATACGCACGCGGAGATTATCAGGAAGGTTCGGATTTGGATGTGTTGGTTGTATTGAACGATTTCGAACGAGCCCCCATTGAGTTGGATCGCACCAGCAATCTATTTTGCGACCTGTCGCTCACGTATGAAATTACAGTCAGTCTTATGTTCATGCGCGAGAAAGATTGGCTGACCGCAGACAAGCCCTTACTGCGCAACGTGCGTGTTGAAGGCGTGCCAGTATGAAAGATTCGACCCGGCAATTACTATCCAATGCCGAAGAGACTTTGAACGCAGCGGAGGTTCTTGTCAAAGAGGACTATTTGCGGGACGCGGTCAATCGAGCTTACTACGCAGTCTTTTATATTGCAGAAGCCTTGTTGAATGAAAAGGATTTGCGCTTTAGAAAGCATGGCACTGCACATGGATCCTTTGCCCAGCACTACGTAAAGACTGGCATCTTCGATGCGAAATATCACAAACTGCTCCTGGACGCATTTGGTCGGCGCATGTTGGGAGATTACGACGAGGTGGTGAGTTTCAAAACCATCGAAGTCAGGGAGACCATTACCGAAGCTTGGGACTTCTTGCAAACCGCCAAAGATCACCCTGCAACCCAACCCTAGCCGGCCACCTCTCAAGTAAAAGGCGATGAGTTGACCGCGCAATATGCTTTTTTAGATTTATGTATGTGTATTTCACACCGGTTATGCAGCGCTACATCTTTGCGGCCAAGTGGATGTGAAAGTCGCGGATAAGCCGCCTTCACCGGTTGTGGGAGCCATGACTCCACGAATATCACCCGCAAATTGGCGACTCATGCACGCGGCGGGGTCCCGGCCAGCGGACGGTTTGGACGCGCAGGAAACGCTGAAGAGCTATCCGTCATTGACGAGAGAATCAATCCAAGCCGCCACCAACTATGCAGCGGAATTGGCGCGTGAAAGAGTGATTGCTGTTGCAGCATAACTATGAAATTCAAACTCAAAGAAACTTTGGATTATCGAAGAAGATAGAATTCGCGTTCGAGAGTGATTCGTCCGATGAAGAGATTTTGGGGAAGTTGTTGGCGTTGAATTTCGAGAGGTGTAACTTAACCCATAAAATGGCCGGGGCTGGAAGCATAAAGTGGCCGCATTGTAGCCTATTTTGAGCACTCAAATCAACAGATGGGGGACATTCTGGAAAGATAACTTGGCCGCAAGTAAATCCTGGAAGGATAACATGGCCAGGAGTAAAAGTACGATGCCCAAAAAAGAAACTGGTGAGATATAGTGCGCCTGCACGATTGTCGATCAAATCTCTCATTCTTTTGGAGGCAAAGCCATGTTGAAGGAACCAGATTTACATCAGCTCTATCAGAAATTCAATTTGTCAAAGCAAGCGCAACAGGTTATTGATGAGATCCGTTCATCTCCTCCTGTGCGACGCGTGCGTAGCGCTGCCGGAAATGTTAGTGTCCGCTATCCAAGTCGCAAGATGGGCGTCATTATCCAGGCAGAAAGTCATCGAAATGAATTGGCTGGCATCTATGAGAAAGAATATGACCCGGAGACATTGGAATACTATGACCAGCCATCGCGCATCAAACTGATCTATGAGGCGAAGAACGGGCGGAGAGTAGGCATCTGGCACACTCCAGATTACTTTGTCATTCGAAGCGATAGCATTGGGTGGGAAGAATGGAAAACGGAAGCAGAGTTACCGCGTCTGGCAGAGCAAATGCCATACCGATACATACGAGAAGAAAATGTTTGGCATTGTCCGCCAGGTGAAGAACATGCGGCACAATTCGGTTTCTTTTATCGGGTACGTTCCTCTGCCGAGATCGAATGGGGGTTGCAACGCAATCTGCTATTCCTTGAAGATTACCTCCGCGCAAGTAAAGAGGATCTGGATGAGAAAGCAGTTTGTTCCGTGGTGTCATCGGTTGGCGAACATCCCGGTATAACGCTTCAGGAATTACTTGCGATTGGAAAAATTCCAAGTGATATCGTTTTTGCCATGTTAGCTCGAGGAGAACTTTACGTTGATCTACAGACCGCTCCTTTAGCAGAACCACGACGAGTGCGAGTTTTTCGAGATCAAGAAACTGCACAAGGTTACGCAGTGCTTAGAGCCGCTTCCAGCGGAAGCCATCCTTTTGTAACCGCAGCGCTTGGCGCTTCGGTAGTTTGGGATGGCCGGTCTTGGACGATTGTTAACCTTGGCGCTACTCAAGTTACTCTACTTGCCGTGGATAGCTCCCTGATTGATCTACCCCAAACAACTTTCGAAAGTTTGATCAAAGCAGGACAATTATCCAACCCCAAAGAGTCAATGCTCGCAGAATCGCATTCCGCTATTCGTGAGTTACTGGCAAAAGCCAGTCCAGCAGATTTTGAGGAAGCCAACCAGCGTTATGCACTCATTGCTCCCCGACTAACAGGTCATCGGTTGGACGACAAAAGCATCCCTGCCCGCACAATTCGAAGATGGGTGGGCAGATGGAAAAAAGCGGAAGTCCACTATGGCTGTGGCTATGTGGGACTGTTACCGCAACGTCGGGATCGCGGTAATCACCAACAGAAATTGCCAAATAGTGCTCTGGGTATGATGAAAGCCTTCATCGCCAATGATTACGAAACATTGAAACAAAAAACGAAGGTGGCTGTGTATGGCGCCTTGATACGCAAATGCGAAGAACAAGGGATCGTGACGCCCAGTTACAAAACCTTTTCCCAAGCAATCCAAAAACGCCCACGGACATTGCAAGTTCAAAAGCGCCAGGGAAAGCGAGCGGCTTACCAACACGAGACGTTTTACCAGGAGTTGACCTTGACTACGCCTCGCCATGGAGACCGTCCCTTTGAAATTGGGCACATAGACCATACCCAGCTGGACATTGAACTTGTATGTTCTCACACGGGACGCAATCTTGGCAGGCCATGGGCAACTTTTCTGAGCGATGCTTTTTCCAGACGTTTGTTGGCCGTGATTTTAACTTTTGATCCACCCAGTTACCGCGCTTGTATGATGGTTTTGAGAGAATGTGTGCAACGGCACGGCCGTTTCCCACAGATCATTGTGGTGGATGGAGGACGTGAGTTTGAAAGCGTTTATTTCGAGACTCTTCTGGCACGTTATGAATGCAGCAAGAAAACCCGGCCTGGAGCCAAACCCCGTTTTGGCTCGATTTGTGAACGTTTGTTTGGAACCACCAACACGCGCTTCATTTACAACTTATTGGGAAATACGCAGATCACCCGCAATGTTCGCCAAGTCACCAAATCTGTATCGCCACAGGAGCAAGCCTGCTGGACGCTTGGCCAGTTCCACACGCGCTTGTGCGAGTGGGCCTATGAGGTCTACGATATACTCGAACATCCAGCTTTAGGGCAGTCGCCGCGAGACGCTTTTGCGATGGGAATGATGCAGGGAGGACAACGACAGCAGCGGTTGATCCCTTACGATGAAACCTTTCGCATGTTGACCTTGCCTACCACCCGAAAAGGAACAGCCAAAGTGATGCCGCATTTGGGAGTCAAGATCAATGCCCTGTGCTATTGGTCGGATGCTCTTCTCGACCCGGAGGTGGAAAAGACTCAAGTCCCGGTCCGCTATGATCCCTTTGACGCCGGGACAGCTTATGCCTTCATAAAAGGTCGCTGGGCACATTGCCTTTCCGAGCATTATGCCATCTTTGCCGGGCGTTCCGAGCGGGAAATCCAATTGACCACGGCTGAATTACGCAAGCGGAATCATCTTCATGGCCAACAGTTTACGATCACGGTTCGCAAACTGGCAGATTTTTTGACCTCCCTGGAAGCAGAAGAACTATTGCTGGAACAACGCTTACGGGACGCCGAGGCGCGAGCAATACTCTCATCCCAAGAACAACCGATGCCTATCCAAACGGCCAGCTTGCGCGAAAAAGAACTCCACCCCATTGCTTCATCCGGGCAGGAAGTCCAGTCCAAAGATGAAACTCTGCATATCTATGAGGATTTCTAGACATGGCACCTCAAACTGAATTTCCTCCGGAATTACTCTCGCAACCCCCAGCCGCACGCCTGGCGTATTTTCGGGACAAAGTAGTCGCCCATCCACACCTCAAAGAAACCCACCAACAACTCTGGCAAGCGATCCAGCAACCAGGTGGAGCCTCCTTGATTTTTGTTTTTGGACCCACGGGTGTGGGCAAGACTACGCTTCGTTGCCGGTTGGAGCAACAACTTTGGGAAGCAGGGCAACCAGCAATTGAACAGGATCCGGGGCACGTGCCTGTGGTTGGATTGGAAGTTGCCGTGGCGGACGCGGATAGTTTTCGCTGGCGGGATTATTACCAACGAGCCTTGGTGGCGTTGGATGAGCCCATGCTTGACCACAAGATATTACCTGATCACATTCCGCATCAAAGAATGGAGCTGAAAGATAGTGGTCGTTACAAAGTTACTTCGGAATTACGCTGGGCATTGGAGCAAGCCTTGCATCACCGGCGACCGACTGCTTTCATTGTGGATGAAGCGCAGCACTTCAAAAGAATCGCCAGTGGGCGGCGATTGCTGGACCAGATGGATACCCTCAAGTCATTGGCGAATTTGACGGGCACAACCCACGTGCTGATCGGCACCTATGAACTGCTTGGTTTCTCCCAGTTGAGCGCGCAACTGGACCGCCGCAGTTGTGAGATTCATTTTCCGCGCTACCACATTGACATTCCAGAAGAAATGTTGGCCTTCAAGCGCATCTTATTGACTTTCCAGCGCCATTTACCTCTCACGGGTGAACCGGATTTAGTCGCTCATGCCGAATACTTTTACGAACGCTCGGTGGGTTGTGTGGGAGTGCTGAAAGATTGGCTAACCCGTGCGCTGGCTGCGGCTCTGGAAGATGGACAGGAAACGCTTACACAGACAGTTTTGGAACGGCAAACGTTACCAACTCGCAAACTTTTACGTATGGCACGCGAAATCCGGGAAGGTGAGGAAACTCTGACTGCCAATGGACGCGCACAAACGGAATTACGTTCTCTATTGGGAATGTCCATTGAATCTGTTGAACAGCAGAATACCGGTTCCCCGCGAAAAGTGGGAAAACGAAAGCCCGTGCGTGATCTGGTGGGGCATCATGAACAAGCTGCTTAATCTCTGTGAAATCTGGGATCTGACACTTCCAGCCTATTCACCACACAGCAGGCTTTATGCGCTCGAACCACTTGGAGTGGATACCTCTCATGTTGAGAGTCTCACAAGCTATATGGCTCGCCTGGCAGCGGCCCACAGCGTCTCACTTCGCACTTTGGTGATCCAAGAGTTGCTGCCTCTTTTGAAGCGAGATTATTTGTCTAATCCGTTCGGCAATTGCTTGGACTCTTTCTGGATAGAGGCGGCGCGTGCCCTCAATGGGACCGGTATCCTGGCTCGAGATTGGGCACAAGCTTTGGAACGCCTGAATCTGCGCACAGATCTGCGGTTTCTGACTCTGTTGCCCTGGACTGCCGTGCTGACCCAGCAAAGACTCATGAGGTTTACCCGGGCCTGGTGCCCTGATTGCTTCATCGAGTGGCAAGCCGCAGGACAGCCCATCTATGAGCCATTACTTTGGAGTGTGAACGCTGTCTCCCTATGTGTTCGCCACCAACAGACTTTGCTTGAACGATGCCCCTATCCAGATTGCCATGCAAAACTGCCTGTGTTGGCATCTCATTTACACCCCGGATATTGTTCAAAATGCTCGAGGTGGCTAGGTGTTGCCGATGATACATCCAATCTTTCCTGGACAACTGAACAATGGCGTTGGCAGATTTGGATAGCAGAAACAGTTGGGGAATTGGTTTCACTCAACATGAACTTAATGGTTACGCCTCACCTGAGAAATATCCCTGACCTGATCACCGCCGCTCGAGAGCAAGTTGCAGATGGCAGCATGCAGAATCTGGAAAAGAGACTCCAACTTTCGCGCCGCACTGTGAATGCCTGGCGTTCAGGCAAGCAAATACCGCAATTAGAATCCCTTCTGCGCTTATGCTATTGTTGCGGGGTTTCTCTTTATGACTTGTTCACTTTGCAATCCGGGACACTCAATTTGGGCAAACTAAAAATCCGTTCACTGCCAGACATTCCTAACCTGACCGGAAATCGCCGCCACCGTATTCCTATTGATCTTGTTTATATTCGGCAAAGTTTGGAGGATGTCTTGGCACAGGAAGAACAGCCGCCCCCATCCATGCGCGCCGTTGCAAAACGTTTGAATTATTCGCCCAGAGAACTACGTGAACATTTCCCTGAGTTGAGCAAGGCTATTTGCAGTCGCCGAAAAGATTACTACAAGGTCCGGCGTGAGCAGAGAATCCTGCAATTGAAAGATGAGATTCGCCAAGCCATGCTCGAAATCCATTCCCAGGGTTTGTATCCCAGTTCACGCCGGGTTGGTTTACTCCTGAGTGACCCCGCCATTATGCGTGACCGTGTTATCTCAAGACTTTGGCGCGAAATGCTTCAGGAGTTGAGATTAGCTGATTAGCCTGACAATTGTGCCATTTGCAAATTATATGTTCTGGAAACATAAAGTGGCCAAAGCGGCCACTTTATGGGTTAAGTTACAAGAGGGCGAAGAGAGAATAAAAATGCTCCGAACAGGGTGAGGGGGGCACCCTGAACGGAGCAACCTTATTATGACACGAAGCGTGCGATTTTTCAAGTTGCAGAACTGTCAGTTTTAGTTCCAATTACCTCGCAGGAGACGGTAAGGCGAAACTGCAATCAGGCTGCAACCAGACCCTTGCCCTGACTCTTGATTTTCGGCTCGGAAAGTTGTATAGTTCACATATCGGACTTCTACCTGATTTGACAACATTAGCAGTGGGAGGAGATCTGCAGATGATTGCCAATTATTTCATTCTTCCAGGCCACAAGCAAATGGGGAAAGCCTAGCCGGCATGCCACTGAATTCATTGTAGCGAAAGAGGAATACATGAAATCAAAACGCAAAGCCACAGTCAAACCGAATGAGAACAAGAGCATTCGCCGTGGTGTTTCAAGGACAGGGGGAAATGGCAGAGCGAAAAAAACAGGGCCGTCTCAAACAAAAAAGAAGGGCGCACATTCCGCCGCGGACATCCTCGAAAGGATCAGCGATGGTTTTGTCGCGTTCGATGCGGATATGAACTACACCTACGTCAACAAACGAGGTGGGGAAATGCTGGGCCGCAAACCTGAGGAGCTGATCGGCAAAAACTACTGGAAGGAATATCCCGAAGCAAAAGGCACGCCCTTTGCCAACGCTTACGTGCGCGCGCTGGAAACGCAAACACCGATCTTGTTCGAGGATTATTACGCGCCGTTCGAGCGCTGGTTCGAAAACCGCATCTATCCATCTAAAGACGGGTTGGCGATATTCTTTACGGAGATCACCGAGCGCAAACGCGCGGAAGAGG
>DATDRD010000112.1:0-2953 GCA_035291925.1 Anaerolineales bacterium | reverse complement strand
CTGGTATTCCGTGGATTGAGTACACAGAGGCGGACGTGCGCTCGCGCATCACGCCCGCGCCATGGCTTTGTATCAGCAACCTTATTTTCAGAAGATCGCCGCTTTGCTCAAGCAGGCAAAGATGGCAGTTGTGAGCGACCCGCACACCTGCTTTGGATGACCACAAATCGTGAGTTAGAGACTCTCTACGACATGATTACACTCAATGCGGCACAGGCGATGAACGTAAAGGATCATCAACTAATCGTCGGGGCGAGCGCTAATCTGGTTGTATTGAATGCACCCAATGTCTTGGAAGCACTGCGCGAGCATACTGCCCCCCGTTATGTCATCACCAGTGGAGTTCTGGTTGATCGCTCCCGGATGGAGTCTTTCTCCCAAACCGGAGAATGGGAACAGTAGCTGGCGCTGGCTGATATGTTTTTGGATCGTTAAGGTTTTCATGGATCCATAGAAAGAGATAAATCCCATGTCACATGTTAATAATCAACTTGCAAAAGGCAAACTGATCGAGCAGGTCCGTCTGCATGACCACCATGATCCGCACCGTCATGAGTCGCGGCTCTCGGATGTGATCCTGGGCGGGCAGGATGGGCTGGTAAATGTTCTCGGAGTTATCCTGGGCGTTGCCGCGGCGACGCAGGATGTGCGCATTGTCATCGCGGCGGGTATGGCGGCGACCTTCGCCGAATCCATTTCGATGGGCGCGGTCGCGTACACGTCAACACTCGCGGAGAATGATCTTTATCACAGTGAGAAAGAACGGGAGCATCGTCACATCCATCTTGCCCCCGATGTGGAAATCGAAGAGATACGCGATATCTATCGCAACAAGGGATTCGAAGGCGAAACGCTGGAAAAGATCGTCGAGGTCATCACCTCGAATCCCGATGTATGGGTGAATGTGATGATGTCTGAGGAATTCCAGATGTTGCCGCCCGAAAAATCAAAAGCGATCAGCTCCGCCATCATCGTTGGATTCTCCGCACTGTTAGGCTCATTGATCCCCCTCTTTCCGTTCTTTTTCTGGACCGTGAGCCTGAGCATCTGGTTCTCGATCGTCACCGCCGCTTTGACGCTGTTCGTTGTCGGCGCGTATAAAGCGCGCGTGACCATCGGCAGGCCACTCCGCAGTGGTCTGCAAATGGCTGTAATCGGAACCGTCAGCGCCCTGGCTGGCTATGTTGTGGGACTGATTTTCAAAGTGCCAACCGTACCCTAAATTAGCGGTTCTCGCTCTTTCCAGATCGTGAAGTTTTTTAAAATTGAGCCACCCAGAAACTCGCGCACAATGGAAGTGCCTGGCACAAGATTAATGTCGAGGGGCAGAAACCATTCAAGAAATGCCAGCAGTCGTTTCGCTTCAATGTATTCAGGCGTGCCATGCGGGACCTGTCGCAGCAACGGTTCCGCAAAAGGCTTGAGCGCGGCCAATTCATAAGCCAGCGCGGAGTTGAACATCACGTCCGCATTTTCCTGGAATGGGAAGATATGCCGTTTCTCACCGCGCCGCACCGATTCCCAGCGGCTGATGGTTTGCGCGGCCGTATAGCCACGTTCGCGCGCATCGCGCACAATGCGCCGGACGAGTCGCGTATCAGTGGTGGAAACGCGGTTGTGGCGATCCAGGTTCAACTGAGTCAGAGCCGAGACGTAAATCCGAAATGCTTCACCGCTCAAACTTGCGGGGATAAGCCGTGGGTCCAGCCCGTGGATCCCCTCCAGGATGATGGGTTGCCCGGCCTTCAACCGGATCTCCTCCCCCGATTCTCTTAATCCGGTCTTGAAGTTGTAACGCGGCAACCGGACCAGCTCACCCGCAATCAAACGCTGCAGATCGCTTGCAAGCAACGGCAGATCCAATGCATAAATGGATTCGAAGTCAGGCTTGCCATCCTCATCGAGCGGTGTTTCACTGCGGTCAAGAAAATAATTATCAAGTTCTAGTGGAAAAGGTGAAATACCTGAAACAAGCAATTGCACAGTGAGCCGGCGCGCGGTTGTCGTTTTGCCCGCCGATGATGGCCCTGCGATCAAAATGAGATGGGAACGGTCAAGTTGCTCAACGATCCGGTTTGCAATGCGCGAAAGACTTTGTTCATGGAATGCTTCCGAGACGAGCACAATCTGGTCACTGCGCCCATCCTGAATTGCATCATTGAGTGCGCCAACATTTTCGATTCCCAGCTTAACAAGCCAGTCCCCGTATTGAAGAAACGTTGACAGCAGTTTTGGATAATCGGGCATTGGCAGCAATTCGTTCGGGTTATGACGGCGCGGGTAGCGCAACGTAAACCCGCCGTGAACATTCACCAGATCAAACAAACGCAGGTAACCGGTCGAAGGAACCATATAGCCGTGATGGTAATCCATTCGCTCGCCGAGGCGATAGAGGGTGAGATAATCCTTTTTGCGATATTTCAACAAGTGGACTTTGTCTTCATAACCGCGTGAGTGGAAATACTGAATGGCTTCAGATAACGGCACTTCCTTCCGCTCAAATGGCAGATCCGAATCGACCAGCTTTTGCATGTGGACTTTGAGCGCCCCGATCTCAGACTCCGCTAACGGGTTGCGGCCCCCCACCTGACAGTAATAGCCACCTGAGGCGACAGAGTGATCGACAAAAAGAATCCCATCAGGAAACAGGTCTGCGAATGCCATCTCGAGCAGGAACGTCAGGGAACGGCGATAGATGCGCGCGCCATCCGGGGAAGACATCGTCACAGGCTCGACGCGCGACTCTATTTTGATCGGGTAAGTCAATTCACGCAAATCCCCATTGACGACCGCGCCAACCAGTTGAGAATCATGTTCCAGCGCAGAAAGGAACTCGCCCACCTTTGCTCCACGCGGACCTGATAACACGCGCCCATCAGTGAGATGGACTTCAACTTCAGGGCTGGGAGAAACAAAACCAATCTTTTCTTTCATTTTCTTCTTTTACTCAATC
>DATDRD010000111.1:0-3040 GCA_035291925.1 Anaerolineales bacterium | reverse complement strand
AGGATGGGCAGTAATAATTCATCGGTAAAGATGTCATCGCCGCGCCGCGCCCGCGCGTGCCTTTGTTAAACATCTTTACCGATGAATTATTACTGCCCATCCTCGAAGGTGGATTGATCGCCCTGCTGCTTTCGCTTGTTTTGGCCTTCGCACTTTCGCGCTGGGTGGCGGATCCACTGCAGCAGGTTGTCGTTGCCGCCCGGAATTACCCGAAGGGATCAGAGGAGATGAAACCTGTTTCACCGCGCGGTCCGCGTGAGGTGCAGGACCTGACGCGGGCATTCAATTCGATGGTCAAACGCGTCAACAGCACGCAACGATCCCAAAGAGACTTTGTCGCCAATGTTTCGCATGAATTGAAGACGCCACTCACGTCTGTGCAGGGATTTGCCCAGGCGATTCTGGATGGGACAGCAGATACCCCTGAAGCACGCAAGCAAGCCGCACAGATCATTTATGACGAGGCAGGTCGTATGCACCGCATGGCGCTTGACCTACTGGACCTGGCGCGTTTTGAAGCCGGGACTGCTGATCTGAAAATGTCCAGCGTGGATATGGGTCCGTTGTTGCGCGGCGTCATCGAGAAGTTTGCACTGCAGGCTCAAAAGGCTGGCGTGAACCTGCAGGTGGATGTCCCTTCGGATTTACCCCTGTTGATCGGTGACGGTGACAGGCTTGCGCAGGTCTTTACGAATTTGGTGGATAACGCATTGAAGTACACACCCACCAAGGGACACGTGACCCTTTCAGCCGCCAACGTTGGGAATGAGATGGAGCTATCGATAACGGATACAGGCGAAGGCGTCCCGGATGAGGCGCTGCCGCATCTGTTTGATCGTTTCTATCAGGTTGATCCATCGCGTGCCGGGGGCGAGAAACATGGCGCAGGCCTGGGGCTTGCAATTGTTCAAGAGATTACTCAGGCGCATGGTGGTAGAATTAGCGTCCGCAGTCAGGCAGGGCATGGGACAACGTTCGTGATCCATCTGCCGCTTGCCGCTTGAGCGAAAATGATTTTCACGGATTACAGATTACGCATTATCATTGTATTCCGTAGCGCGTAGTTCATACCATGTCGCCAAAAATTTCCATTATTGTTCCCTGTTATAACGAGCAATCCACTATATGTTTGTTGCTGCAGGCTCTCCGCGAGCAAACCTACCCGCGCGCTGAGATGGAAGTGATCATTGCGGACGGTGGCTCGAAGGATGGCACGCGGGAGGCAATTTCCGCCTTTCAAAAAGAGTTTCCCGACCTGGCCGTGCGCGTGCTGGACAATGCGCTTCGTTCCATCCCCTCGGCTCTGAATAACGCGATTGAGGCTTCGCGCGGTGAACTTATCATCCGCCTCGACGCGCACTCGAAGCCGTATCCCGAGTACGTGGCGAACTGCCTCACCGCGCACGAAGAAGGGCGCGGCGATAACATTGGCGGTGTCTGGGAGATCCGCCCGGGCGCGAAAGGTTGGATTTCCGAATCAATCGCTGTTGCGGCCGCCCATCCACTTGGAGCTGGCGACGCATTATACCGCCACGCCAGCCGCGCCATAGAAGTGGATACAGTCCCGTTCGGTTCATTCCGCCGCGCGCTGATTGAAAAAATTGGCCGCTTCGATGAAACGTTGCATGCGAATGAAGATTATGAGTTTAACGTCCGCGTCAGAAAGTCGGGTGGCAGGGTCTGGCTCGATCCATCCATTCGATCGATCTATTTTGCACGCGGCACGCTTGGTGAACTGGCGCGGCAATACTGGCGCTATGGTTACTGGAAGTGGCTCATGCTGCGCCGCTACCCAAACACTCTTCGCTGGAGGCAGGCGCTGCCTCCGTTGTTTGTCGCCAGCCTGCTGGGTTTGAGCCTGATCTCGTTTTTTCTGCCGCCGGCGGGCTGGGTACTTGTAGGCGAGCTTCTCTTTTATTTCTTCGCGCTCCTCCTTGCTGGCTTTCGAGTTGCCTGGCGTCAGCGTAAACCATCCCTATTGCTCGGCTTGCCGCTGGCGATTTCTGTTATGCACATAGCCTGGGGCAGTGGATTTTTGTGGAGTATGATCACTTTTCGCAGTACCTCTGTGCGGTTGCGACCCGGCGAGCACCGCATTATCCTGTTCCTCGGAGACTTATCGATGGGGGTGGTATCGGTTGTTGGTTCCATCTACACCTGGATCGAATATAACCGTTATGTTTTGATCAATATCGAAGGGATTAAACCGAGGAAGGTTCCAGATTTTGTGGAAGTCCCATTCTGGTTTTATCTGTTGCCGATTGTTTGGACTTTTCTTTTGGTTGACCTGTATGAACCACATACGGCGGGAAGTGGCCGCCGAACCATACGGGGGATAGCGATTGCGGCTTTTGTCGCGCTTGTGGCTTACTCCCTGGTCTTCATTGTGAGTCTGGAGCCGGGCTCCTTGCCACGCATCGGCGTCGGCGCGTTCCTGTTATATGCCTCGCTCCTCACCTTAGCCTGGCGCGCGTTATTTATCCGCATCTACAAGACGACCGGCCAGATGCGTCGCGTTCTGCTTGTAGGTGCGGGCAGAGCCGGGCAGACTCTCGCACAGCTCTACGGTAATCTCTCGCCGCGCTCATTCAATCTGGTAGGCTTCATCGATGACGACGCGGCGAAGATCGGGACTTCCTATGAGGGTATTCCTGTCATCAGTTCCAGCGCGGAACTGCTGCGGGTGATCGATGCTTATCGTATCTCCGATCTGGTCATCGCCGTTACCGGTGCGATTCAGGGTGAAACGTTTCAGGCCATTCTGGAGGCCCAAGAACGTGGTGTGGATGTGACGCGCATGCCGATCTTATACGAGGAAATGATAGGGCGCGTTCCCATTCATTATCTGGAGTCTGACTGGATCATCCGCTCGTTCGTGGACGGGTTGCAGGTGAGCGGTTTTTATCTCCTTACGAAGCGCCTGCTTGATATTTTAGGCGGGATTACAGGCTTGCTGATCCTTGTTTTGGCCTTTCCATTCCTGGCGCTGGCTGTGCTCATTGATAGTGGTTTTCCGATCTTCTATTCCCAGAATCGCCTG
>DATDRD010000110.1:0-1970 GCA_035291925.1 Anaerolineales bacterium | reverse complement strand
TTAACTTATATATCATTTTCACCAAAGTACGCGCTTCCTGCCACGCAATTAAATCTTCAAACTTTGTTATCGTAGCCATGTTTATCTCCTTTGGAATGAACGTGAATTATAGAAATTCAACATCAACAAAGAACTTGGAACATGGAACCTGAGACCTGGAACTCTACGCTCCCAAATCCGTCCAACGTAATTCTTTGCCTTCTGGCATATCAACCAAAGCCCTCGTTCCAATGACATCAGGAATCTCATGTGGCTTGATCGCGCCAGGAGTAGCAGGGCGCAACACATCTATCATCTCACGTGTGAATACTTCATCCGCTTTGATGTCACGCGCGGCGCGCAGGCAGCGTCTCTGTACGATGGCAGTTTGCACTTCATTCTCCGCAATGAACTTATCGGAGGAGCCAAGCGCGCGCTCGAGCAGGCGCGTCTCTGCGACCATCCTGGCCCAGTTCTCGGGATTCATCGCGAACTTATGATCGGGGCCTTCACGCTCATTGCTGTCCGTGAAGTGACGTTCGATGACGCGCGCCCCCAGCGTCACTGCGCCAAGAACCGGTGCGAGGGCATGCGTATGGTCAGAAAGTCCCAAAATGACATCCGGGAACATGGTCCCATATGTTTTCAGAACATTCACATGCAAATGGTCATAGTTGTTCGGGCTGGCCGTGTAATTGGTGTTACATTGCATCAACACCAATTGCTTGTTGATCTTCAAAATCGCATGGACTGCCTTCTGCACTTCTCCAATTGTGGACGCTCCCGTGGCAACAAAGAACGGTTTGCCTTTGCTTGCCATACGTTCCAGCGCTTCGATCCAGTCAATTTCGCCAGAGCCAGCCTTATAGACAGGCACATACTGATCAAGGAAATCAATCGCGCCAAAATCATACGGCGACGAGAAGTAATCAATGCCGGCTTCATTACATTCCTCCACCAGGGTCATGGACCAGTCAAAAGGAATGGACGCGCCCTTATACACTTCAAGCACGGATTTCTTCCATGTAGCCTGGTGACTGACTTGTCCGCCGCTCATGGCTTTGAAGCCATAATCCGAGACAATCTTCGGCGCGTCGAAGTTCTGGAATTTGGCGGCATCCGCTCCCGCTTCTTTTGCCAGGCGGATAAGCAATTTCGCGCGTTCAAGGTCGCCATCGTGATTGGCGGCAATATCCGCGATGAAGTACGTTGGATGGTTCATGCCGATTGTTCGATTGCCAAACTTGATTTCCATTTTGTTCTCCATCGAATACAGATTAGTTGGATTTGCCAATCACGCCCAAATGTGTATTTTTGAACGCGTCCGGATATTTCAAGCCATAGCCAAATACACGGTCGAGGCTGGAGTGGCCAAGCAGGAGAGTCCCTGCAAACTGAAGCACAGAATTTGCGAGCAGGTAGCCCAAAACATAGAGGGCAACTGAAAGCCCTTTGTGGTGGATCAGGTTATAGGTCCAGGAACCGAAGCGTGGATTCCACAAATAGCCGAGCATGCCCAGGTCGGGAGTCAAAAACAAAAGCGGGTACCATCCCCACCGGTAATCCAATCTGGAAAAAAGAAGAAGTGAAAGCCCGAACAAAAATAGTTCTTCAACTTTGAGAAGGTTTTTCATGATATCTCCTCTGCATACTTGTCCTGTGGGTAACTCGTGGGTTTCTGTGGATAAGTCGGGTGAAAAGGCTGTGGTCAAGTTGGATCCAAGGCCCAGCCTACCGTTGATAACTGCGAATTTTCTGTGGATAACCCTGTTGGTACTGTGTATAAAACTCATCCAGGCCAGTGGAAAACCTGGGGACTTCGTAGCCCAAATCTGTGGATAGTTTGTGAATAGATAGCCGTAAATTGTGGGCACGGCGTGCGGTCAGCTCAGAGGAGAGAACTGATTTGGGGTCAATCTGGCTTTCGCTAAGCCCGAACTTTCGTGCAATCTCAATCCCAAACTGGTACTTGCTCATCGGCTGGGGGCCAG
>DATDRD010000109.1:0-2831 GCA_035291925.1 Anaerolineales bacterium | reverse complement strand
CAGGTCGATCAAGCGCCAGACCATCACGACGGCGAGCAGGGTTAGCAACATGCCAAGGCCGAAATCAATCGCATACATGAGACCGTTGACCAGCGGCTGTTGTTCGGCTTCGCTGATGAATAAGCGTTTCATCTCGAAGATTGTGACAGCGGCCAAGGCGATATCTGAGAGGACAATGATGCTCCAACCATATAGCTGTCGGATCTTTCCTTTCAGTCCGAGCATGTCGCCATAGTACATCAGGATGATGGTGGCGATGATGGCGGAGAGGGCGTGCCAGTGTCCCGTCAGTTCGATGCGTTCCTCGCGGGCAGGCCAGACGCGGAAGATCTCATCCAATTTGATCGCCATGAAGATGCCAATGCCGCTGGTTGTGAAGTTCATGAACAACATCTGCCAGGTGGGTCCGAACTGGAGCGGGTCGCGCACGAGCGCGCCAAGTTTTTGGATGAAGTTGGGCTTCTGGAGATGTGCCGTCCCTTCGCGGATGAGTTTCGCCCAATCCCAGATGAGCAGGAAGAGCGCGGCCAGCATGGACGGCGTCGCGCCGACGTAGATGATCATGTGCGCGACGGGTTCGAGCGGCGTGACCACGCCCCACACGCCGAGGTTGAGCACGATGGTTCCGAGGATCATGAGCGGCATGGCAATCTTGTGCAGGATGCCTTTGAAGTTGAGCCAGCGTCCGATGATAAGCGTGATCATGATGCCGATGAGCGCCAGCATGATGTGCAGGTGGCCAATGACCGAATATTCCATCACGGTCTTTTCGGGGTAGCGGATAATGTTCTCGGCGAGGAAGGTCTCGAAGCCGTGACCGTAATACGAGCCTGGGACTGCGCCGAACAATGCAGAGATGACCGTTGTTACTGCTGTGGCAAAGAAGGCTGTGCGTTCCAGGTCGAGCCCGCTTTTGGTGTGGGCATAGTCCTTGTCGGTGACGTGATATTCCCTGTTCCACGGCCAGAGCGCGATGATCAACATCACGCCTGCGAAGAAAATGAGGGACAGGCCGAAGATGTACAGTCCATGGAAGGCCCAGTTGTGACCGAAGTACGCGAACCCCATGCCGAAGATCATGGTCACGATGTAGCCGACCGTGATGATGGCGTTGATGGCGGTCTTGAAGAAGGGTTTCATCTTCAGCAGGCTGGTAATCATGTACGTTTCGATGGCGATGATGGCCATGGCAATTGAGTGATACAGGATAATGATGCGTCCTTCGCGCTCTGATTGCACGATGTCCATGCCGAGAGTTTTGATCACCACTTCACGCACACCCAGCTCAGCCATTGGTCCGGAGAGCATGCCCCAAATCGCGGTGACGATGCCGACCATTGCAATCGCCACCAGGATCAAACCTTTTGTGGAATTGAAGAGATATTTGAAACGGTCTTTGACGAATTGCACTATGGATGCCTCCGGTGAAGATAAATTGTTGCAAATGTGTAGCCACTGAGACAATAAGGCAGTGGCTCAGTGGCTAAGAATCTTATCCTTTCTTCGCGAAGCCCAGCGTGAACGCGCCCGTCATCAAAAAGAGCAGAGGCGTGAGGATGAGCGAGACAAAGGCGGGGCTGAAGAACAGCAACTGCCTGTCAAGGGAGATGAACGCCAAGGCGATGCCGCCGAGTCCGATCAACAGGCCGCCGATGCCGACCCAGAAGAATCCCTTCGGAGCGCCTTTGGCAAAGAATGGCCCGAGGAAGATGACCAATCCCGCTACTCCGTGGAAGAGCGGAACGGCGATCTTCTTGAGCGTATCCATGCCGCCGATACTGGTGATGGCTATGGCGAGAAAGCCGATCACCGCGAACCACTTGAAGGCTTTCTTCCAGGAGGGATAATACTCCTCAGCGACGCCCATTGAAACTCCCAGCGGGATCAGGCTGGCAACTGTCAGAACGTAGGGCGAAGCCAGGATGTCCAATCCCAGGAAGATAAGCAGAAGCCCCGAAATCAAAAGCACCGCAAAACCCATCAGGTAGTACAGGTTATGCAGTGCCTTGTTCGAGGTGTACCGCTGGTAAAAGTACCAGCACAGGTAGGCCGAGAGCAGGCCGGTCAGAAGTAGGAAAGCGATGTCTTTCATTTGCATTCTCCTTTTGGATTTTTACAAACTCCTGTGTGTAGTATGACACATATTGTCCTCGAATTTTAGTGACAAATATCACACATCGCTCACATCTGACCCGGAGCCTGATCGCCGTTTTATTGAATATTCCTTATTCTGTTGCTGTCCACCGCTCCCAAATCCCGGGCCAGACGAGGATCATAACCAGTATCAGGCAGGCGATCGGTCCCAAAGCGAATAGGGAGAACCGTCCCAATTGCTGAGCAGTGACGAAGGCCAGGGGGATGCCCACAACCAGCTCTGTCATTCCAGCTACAAGCCCCACGACGCGCATCCAGCCTTTAGGACTCGTGAGCAATCCCACCGTGACCACGCCCCAGCCGAGCGACGCCAGCCAGTGCAATCGCTGTACCAGCACGAAGATCGGCGCTCCGTGAGTAATAATGCGACTTGTGCTTGATACACCATTCATGAAGCAGAAAATATAGGCGATGCCTGTCAACAAGCCCAGCAGGGTGCGGCTCCAGGATATATTTCCAACGGCTCTCATTAGCAGGAAGTAGATGATCAAATAGGGCCAGAATAGGGGAAAGTAGATTGGAGGCAGGCTGGCGGCCATATAAGGCACATTGATAAACCAACTTCCAAGCAAAGCCAGTACGATCCCAATGACAGACAGCAGGAACGCCCAGTTCTTTTTGGTGAAGAATCCATACGCGCTGACTGCAAATAATACGCCCGCAAAGATCCCCAGGTC
>DATDRD010000108.1:0-11541 GCA_035291925.1 Anaerolineales bacterium | reverse complement strand
AAGGCCGGCAACTGCCGCGAACAAAAGCACATACTGCCATCTCGTCTGGAACCGTGACGGGGATAGAAGCAGAAAAGGAAGCAGGGCAAGAGGGACAAGGTTGACCTTGGCAAAAAAAAGAAGCATATAAAGCAGCACCAGAAGTCCCCATTCCTTCCAGCGGATCTCTTCCCTTCTGCAAAGAGCCAGCGAGCCGCCGATGAACAGCAGGCCGATCCCATTGGAAATGGCATCCGCGCCGATCGTGGCGGCCTGCAATAATGCTGTTGGCGCAACTGCAAGGACTGCCAGAGTCCATTTGCCAAACGGGATCATGCGGACCGCCAGCCATGCCAGCAAAATATAGCTGAACAGGCCAGCCAGCCTAATTGCATATAATGGGACCAGTGCAGGCATCTTGATACCGCGTTGCATGGGATATCTTCCGAGATAGCGCATGACGAGCGCCTGCGGCAAAAGGAGGGGCGGAGAGTACACCGATCTCGTTTCTATGCGGCCGTAGGTGAAATCAAGGCCGTCAATTGGCATCTCTGCATATTTCGAAACGAATTCCGGCTCAATCGCTCGAACCAGTACCTCTCTCCGGTATGAAATCTCCCGAAAAATCGTTGGCAGCGGCATTTCCCGGCCCAGTCCCTGATTGGGCACAAAAACGAAAGCTGACATCTCCCAGATGCGGGCCAGATGAGTCTCTTCATCATATCCCCCTCCGATGGGAAGCATAAAACACACAATGATGCCGAGTACCAGGAGGGTCACGATCAAGAAAACCTCAGGAGCAGAGAGACTGCCCTTAAACAGTTTTTGCATTCAGCGTGTCTCCTGGCCGCAGGACCGTCTTTTATTTGCACCAGCTTTGGGTGCACGGATCAGAATGAAAACGGGCATGGATGGATGCAACAATTATAATCGTTCCGATTTTAGAGACAGTTAAAGCAACAACGCGGGGACGAACGGTCCAAGCCTGTTGAATCAATAACGACGTACCATTTTGATACGCCGCTTGTCACATTCACCAATCTGTAGTCGATTAGCCAATGATCCCCAGCATCCTCGGTTCATGGTTCGGAAAGATATCACTCAGGGCTTCGTTATTCAAGCGCCTGGTCAAAATTTCCGATAATACATCACGGTAATCGGTCGTGACTGCCAGATCGCCTGGTCCAATCAACTGGCCTTCTCTCATCCCCGGCCATTCGCCGTGCACTTTGCCTCCGTTCACATTCCCTCCCAGCACCATCATCATGCATTCATGACCGTGATCCGTGCCCAAACTTCCATTTTCAGAAGCGCGGCGGCCAAACTCGGACATGCTGACCGTGGTGAGATCCCTCATGCGATCGAACATGTCCGCATGGAAAGCGGCCAGGCCCTCGGCCAAATCTTCCATCAGGTTCGGCATCAATCCACTGGTTGAACCTTGCGCGAAATGAGTATCCCAGCCGCCTACGTCAATTGCGGAGACTTCGAGTCCCACCTCCGCTTTGATGAGCATGGCGGTCTGTTTGAGTGCGAGTCCAAATTCGGTGTCGGGATATTTTGCGGATCGTGCGGCTGTATAAGCAAGAGGATCGAGCCTTTCCAATCTGTCCATGATGGACAATGTATCCTGTCCCGGTACATCATCTGCATAAACTGTATTCAATGGGACGCGCATTTGCTGCAAGGCACGCTGATCCCCGCCCAGATGAAAATCCGCAATCGAGCGCAAAGCGGAGACAGGCACAGTTCCGCTTAAACTCCGCTGTGGACGAGTGCCCATGCCCACCGCGCGCAAAGGAGACGAGTTACCAGTGTTCAATGTAGCAAGATGGCGACCGATCCAACCCGACGCCGGGCCGCGTTCATCGTCCACGCCGCGCATCCCTGGACCGAAGGGGCGTTCCTCATCGAATGTACTGAGCCGCTCATGCGCACGGATGAAAGACTCCTGGGCCATGTCTTCGGCTTCAGCGCGCTCGTGCAGAATACGATAGCAGACATTGAAAGCGCTTGTTTGATAGCGCGTCACGAGTTCGCCAAACGCCTCGGTCTCGCCGCGACGGGCACGTTGGATCAGGTCGCGGTCGGAGGGCGCACTCATGGCTAGAGGTTAATACAGCTTTGGGAGCAAAAAAGTTGCAACACAGAGGATGCGTCGCACCTTTCTCGAACGTTTTCAACCTTATTGGTGCGACGGAATCAATTCAACGGTTTACCCAACCGGCTTGCTCAGAATCTTGTCCCAATCGAGCATATCTTTCAGGTTTTCCTCATTCACCTGCCCCTCTGGCACAAAGCCCACAAAGGAGCCATTGTAATTATCTTCGCCGCCGTCAAACTTTATGTCATTCAGATAATGTTTGAATACGCCAATGCATGAGCGACTGCGGTCCTCCTCCGGCAAGGCCGTTTCAAAGGTCAAAACGACCGTGCCTTCCGCTGTTTCCGCAACTGCCGCGACCGTCGCTTCGTGGATCCAGCGCAGCCATTGTTCATCTCTCACAGTCTGTTTTTTTTCGTTCTGCCACGTGCGGGTGCGCTTGACGACCTCGCCCTGTGTATATACCCAATAGCCGTTTTTCCCCGCCTTCCGTGATAAGAACCCGGCGGGGATCAATCCATGACCCTCCTTTGTCTGCAGGGGGCGTGCGATCCTCCATACATTGGGAAGTTCACGCACAAAGCGAAGCCACAGGATGCTTGCGCCCACAGCATAGTCCTCTTTGGAGTCGGGTCGCACAAAGTACGGGCGCGGCGTACCAGGTATTTTCCCCTCGCGCTCATTTTTGATATACCATGGCGCCTTGGCAGTGAGACCTCCAGGAGGCGTGTGACCGCGCAAATGCTGGATGTGTTCGGCAACTTCATTACATACCGCGCGGGTGACGATCAACTTGTCGGAGCGGTCGTGCTCTTCGCGCCATGTAGTGACGTGCATCTGTTTCCACTGGTTCATGATCTCTCGGTATTCAGCATCCTGTTTGGATAACTGTTGCGCTTGTTCCTCCGGCGTGAGTTTCTCCCACTTGGGATCATTGACCTCCTTCACGCGCAGATTGGTCAACCTGACGATCTCTTTCCACATCCACTCTGGCAGGTTGTCCTTGTAGGAAAGAAGCGCTTCAGCAGCCTCCTCAGGTTTCAATGCCTCCGCCTCGTAGGTGATTTCATCAAGACGCAGATCGAGCAGAGCCTTGCGCTGATGACCGGGGCTGTCCCAATCAAGCCCTCTCTTCAGTCTCGTGAGATGATACGCGATCCTGCCTTTCCATTCTCGGCTAATGGTCTGCGCCAGTTTTGTCGGTTGCCGCGTTGAACCGAGGAACGTTATGCCGGACGGTTCGTAAATTTCGATCTTTTCCCTGCAAAGCCCCTCGATTGCATTGTCATCCATTGTCCTGAAACGTTTTTCGATGTCCAACGTTTGCAGGCTAACCAGCAAATCCTTGGGGTCTGCCCACGAGCCATGTGCGCTGGCGTAACGCATCCCTGAAAAGTGAATGACCATATACTGAAGCCAGCGCGGGAACCGTTCGGGCTCGTTCTGAAAACGTTGAACCACCTCTTGAAGAAGCTCCTGGTGATTCTTTTTGGATAGTGACGCCTTGTATTCCTCGACCTTTGCCTTCACAATTTCCTTTATCGTGGGCTGAGTAGGGGGAAATTCGACTAGATACCTCTGCTCATCGATGTTGAGGACGGCAACAATGGAATCGAGTTGCTTCTGCAGACCTTCCGCATCTTTCCTGAACTGTGAGAGTTTCCCGACTACCAGGACCTTTTCCCTCTCCTGATCCTGGATCAGCTGATCCCATTCCACCTGCGATTTTATGGAGCGCTCCAATGCGGCCTTCAAATCGTTCAACCTGCCAAGTTCCGCAGCCACGGCTTTGACGTGGTCGTCCTTCAGTTTCGCGTCAAGACCCGCCGTCCCTCTTGCAACGTTCCGTTGAAATTGCTGCATATTGGAAATCTGGGTTTTGATATAGTACACTTTCACTGCGTCCTCTTTGTACCCGCTCAGGATCCCGGATACTCCCTTGTGAAAGCCGTTAATCGAATTGAGTAATTTCTGCTCCACCTGCTGGAACTGACTGCGGATCTGGTCGGTCACGTCTTCAACGGAGAAATATTTTTGAACAGTGGCAAGATCCGGTGGAGTCCTGAGTCGTGTAATCGTCTCCTCAATATCCGTCTGCTGTGCTTCCAGTCGTCCGATATGTTGTCGAATCGGCATCAATCTGGATTCGATGCCCGGTTTATTCTTCTGCGCGGTCTGTTTTTGGGTCACCAGTTCCAATTTGCGTTTCCCGATATTATTGGATGCAGAGAGGAACGCACGCAACCGCTTAAGTTCTATCTCCGCCATCGGGATGATGACGGTTCTCAGCGTTTCCAATTCCTGGGTCCGGAGGTGCCTGTCTTTATGATCGGGAAGCATTCGGTTCAGGTAACCCTGTTTTTGCGCAATCATTTGCTGAAGGTCTTTGAGATGTTGCTCCCAGGCAAGCAATCGTTGCGAGATGAAATACGTTTCCTTGCGGGGATCTTTGATTCCGGGGAAATAGGTTATGAATGTGCCGTGGAGCGCGTTGATTTTTGCCATCTCCCCCTCGTCCACTGCCCCGGGTTTGAAAATGTCCACATACTCCATGCGGACATCTGTTTTCAGAAAATAGTCCCGGTTGGAGTTGAATCTATCCACCGCTTCAGTCACAGATTTTTTCTTTGCCGCCTGAAAAGCATTGACCTCGTCTGCAAGATCCTCGATCCTCCTGTCCTTATACTCCGCCCAGAGATCAATCTCTCGGTAATAAACGAGAAAATCAATTAGTTTCATCTCCCGCAAGGGATAAATGGTCCTTAACAAGATATCGTTCTGCCACTGAAAATACATTGTCTCAGCCATGATTTGCTCCTCCTTCAAGTTAAACCATTAAGCAATTGGACTATTTTATTCGATTTTCCTCTCAACTATGGTGGCTTTATGCATTTGGCGAAGCCATCGCTCATCCCTGATCTGTTGCTTTTTTCCTATGAAAAATATGGACTCGGCTTCTGCCCACCCTCTACCACCTGTAAATCCTTCATTGGGTAGAAAATATCCTTGCTGGCGATCAACGGAACCGGCACATCCGTCCCTTTGAACTGTGGGAACGGATTCACACTGAAACCATCTGCTATTTTTCTGGCTGTAATGGTGGTTGCAAAAAAGACTCTCGGATCAGTATGTGGATTTATCGTATCAACCGGAGGAGGAGCTTTTTTGCCATCGAAGTGATTTACCCTCAACATCTCCACCCCCTTGGCGTTCATAACACGAGTCCCCGCCAGACTGGCCCCGCCACAAACAAGGGTGTATATTGCGGCTTCCTCTTTATCCATTCTCTCACCGAGTACATGATTTCTCTTTGTATTCAAACCCTTCCCATTCATAAAGGCTGTTTTACTGCCTCCCACACCTGTCCATTTATTCGCCAGCCACTGATATTCTTTTTTTGTTAAGTCTTGGTGATAACGGTTGTAGAAGATCTTGCAGCACAAGTCAAACCAGAAAAATTGCCACTCCTTGTTCAGCCGGGTGTAATGACCGTTTGAATTGTTATTTATTTCTCCACACCGGAAAACGCAGGGAAGATTAGGACGAGAAATTTCTCCATCAAAGTCTTCCAGTTCCCAGTCCCATTTTACTCTATATAGCGTGGGTGATGAAGCAAGTTTCATCTCTTCAGTCATGGTCCAATCCTTGAACAAGATGGATGATTAAGTAACACTGCCATTATATTCCAATCCTGAATGGTTATGAGGGTCATGGCAGGGAAGAAAGACTTTTATCATCTGAACAAAAAGCTGTTGACATAGCTACGGATTATTTGTATTAGCACCTCTCTAAAGGAGCTGACGGATGACGATCCGAGTTGACCCTGATCGAGAGGTAATACAGAACCCCTGAGGGTCTCACCATCCTCAGGGGCTTTTCCTGGCGGTTGCAACTGCTTTCATGCCGAATATAAGCACAGGTCAGGGCGTGGCTTCCGGCATTGGGGTATCAGTGGGTATGGGGGTCGGCGGATCCGTCGGCGGCGGTGGCGTGTCGGTGGGCACTGGCGTGTCGGTGGGTATGTCGGTCGGTATGGGAGTCGATGTATCGGTTGGCTGTGGCGTCTGGGTAGGTATGTGTGTCGATGTGGCTCGTGGAGGTCTGTTGTTGGGCTTTTCTGTCGGCCCGCCGGATAGCGTAAGAGCTGGTTGCACCATGAAGACTTCAACCTCATCAATTGCTGTTCCCGAATTCGCGAAGGTAATCTTTACAAACCGTGCAACGACCGACCCGAAGTAGGCCGTCACCGTTTCCGAACCAGAAACAGTCCCGGTAAAACCAGCCCGTTCCGAATCATATACCAGTGCATATTCAATGCTGTCGTTGCTGCTATTCCCATCAGAGTAAACATTATCAGACAGGGCTACAGCAATGGTAAACTGGCCCGGATCGCGATCGTTAAAATTACCAAGTCGGTCCCTACCAAACGCGACTGTGTTAATGGATTTGCCCTGGCCCAGATCTATTTTGATCCAGCTGTAGGCGCTGTTGCTGATCCAGCTTGCCCCATTGCCATAGTGACCATCATTGAGATAGGCAGCCCGATGAATCCCGCTATGACCAGGGAGGGTATCTTTGGCCACAGCCGGCCGCGCCCCATTACCCTGAAACGTCAGATCCTGGCTCGTATCAAACTCCTTGGCCAAACACAACGGGGGTAAATAGCCAGGCTTGCAAATCGTTCTTTGTAATTCCCCGGTATTCGTTGCCAAAATGGGAATGGGCCGGGAAATCTGCTCCTGGGTCGGAGAAGGGTCGAACATTTCCTTGAAGAGAGTGCGATTTCCTAAAAAGGAAGCCACAAATGCAGCCGCAAGAACACCAGCGACTACAAGTGATGTACGCATCCCTTTCACCATCGGTGCCAATGGAAGACCTGCTATGTAGCTTAACTTACTTTGGATGGCAGAACGCAGTACTTCCAGCAAGCTAGCACTACCCCACCGTCTAACCTGACCGATCAAAGCCGCTCTTCTGGCAGCCATCAACTTCGGAGGATATTCAACCTTGACAGATTTCAAACTCTCCAGAAGTTCGATGACCTTTTGATCCTGTGCGGCTAATGCTTCCTCGCCCCGCTTTGTAACCTGACCAATGAAAGCCGCGCGGCGCGCGGCCAATAATTCTGCAGGATATTCAGCTTTGACAGGTTGCAAACTCTCCAGGATCTCGAGGATCTCCTGGTCCTGTGAAGGCTGTGCTTCTTTAACGCCCACCTCACGCCGCTGCACAACCTGACCAATGAAAGCTGCTCGCCGCGCGGCCAATAATTCTGGGGGGTATTCAGCCGTTTGAGACTTCAAACTCTCCAGGATTTCGATGATCTCTTGATCGTGTGGAGACGAAGTTGGTTTCACTAACTTACCTTATAACCTAGAGCCTTGCGCAATTTCACAATTCCGCGATTCTGGATTACCTTTACATTATAAACTTGTTTTCCGATGATGTCTGCTGTTTCACGCAGACTAAAGCCTTCCAGGAAGCGCAGGACGATCACATGTCGTTGATCTTCTGTCAAATCATTCCTGATGGCCATAACCAGCGTATCCAGTAATATCCGGTCCTCAAAACTTGTAAATGATGCACGTCCATTAGCTTGTACAAATTCAATAACCTCAAGTGGCGCTTCACGACGAGAGAACCGCGCCTCATCAACAATGAGGTGGTAGGTCGTTTGGTAGAGGTAGGAACGCAGATTGGTATTCGGTCCCTTCCCGGCTGCCAATTGATCCAGAAATTTTGCGAACACGTCCCCCACAACGTTATCTGCCGCCACAGGATCACTGCACAAGCGTAATGCATAATTGTATAGAGGGGTTGCATAGAGATCAAAGATCGCTACCAGCGCCTCCTGATTCATACTCCGGGCAGCTTCCAACAGAGTAATCTCAGTCTCCATTGGAGTGACCGCCAAAGAACTGGGGAGCTAAGATCAAGACGTGGATTAGAGCACAGAAGTTACATAAATTCATTTGCATACGTTCGAATAAACAATTGCATACAAAAAGTGATGATTTATCTTAGCACAAAACCGTCAAAAGACAATTATTTCTTGCTTGCAGTAATGAAAATCCTCCGCAATTGCGGCAGCCAACAATTCCAACGCAAAGATTGTGGCCGACGCGGGGTGCTGGAGCCACAAGAGCTGTTACGGAGAGCAACAAAGCGGACGGTAGTGGCGCTCGCTGAGTAAAATGCCGCCTTCTATGGGAACGCATACTGAGACTTACACAGGCTGTCGTAATTATAGCATTATCGGGAGGCTCTGGACTCACTATCCCACCGGAAACGCCGAGTGTGCAGGCAAAACACAAAGGCAAACCAACCAAACACTCATTAAACAGGGTGGACAACACTATTCAGGCGTTGTCCACCCCATTCGATTTACACCACAATGCTCACCAATCGCCTATGCGCCAGAATAACCTTCTTTGGCTGCCTGCCCTCCAGATATTTCTGCACGACTTCGCTCGCCAGTGCAGCAGACCTGATCTCCTCCTCGCTCGCCTCCACCGGGACAGTGATGCGGTCGCGCACCCTGCCGTTGATCTGGACGGGCAGTTCGATCACATCTTCTTTCGCGGCAGCTTCGTCCACTTTGGGCCAGGGTTGTTGATGGACGGAATAGGGCCTGCCCAGTTGGTTTGTCCATAGTTCTTCGGCAATATGCGGCGCAATAGGAGCCAGCATTTTCAAGTAAATTTCCGTAGCTTCCTTCCACTCAGGTGTACCGGCCGCGCCTGCCTCGCGCGCTTTGTACATTTCGTTCAACAGTTCCATCAGCGACGAGACAATCGTGTTGAATTCAAACTGCTCGAAGTCGCCAGACACGCGGCGCAGGGTCTGGTGAACGCGTCGGCGTAGAGTCCGCTTTGTTTCATCGGAGGCAGTTGCCGGGGAGTCCGAAGCGATAGCAATTCGACGACTGGAGTCGCCGGACTCCGTAAAGATAGTCCAGACGCGTCGCAGCCAGCGGAAGGTTCCCTCAATGCCATTTGAGTTCCACAGACCACCCTCCTGCCAGCGATAGGCAAACATCAAGTAGGCACGCAGTGCATCCGCGCCATACATTGCAACCAATTCATCAGGCGCGACCACGTTGCCGCGGCTTTTGGACATCTTCTCGTTGTCTTCGCCCAAAATAATGCCCTGATTGCGCAGTTGCATCATCGGCTCATTGCCTTCGACGATACCCGCATCGCGCATGGCCTTATGGAAAAAGCGCGTGTATAACAGGTGCATGGTGGCATGCTCGATACCACCGGTATATGTGTCAACGGGCATCCAGTAGTTATACTCGGCTTCGTCGAACGGGCCTTTATCATAGTCCGGAGATAGATAACGCAGGTGATACCACGACGAGCACATGAACGTGTCCATCGTATCGGTTTCACGCACAGCCGGCTCACCGCAGATGGGGCAGGTCGCATTCTTCCATGACGGATGCAGTTTCAACGGGCTTTCACCAGTCGGCTTCCATTCCACATCATCAGGCAGGGTTACGGGCAGTTGGTCCTCAGGCACGGGGTTCCATCCGTGCGTTTTGCAGTAGACCATGGGGATCGGCGCGCCCCAATAACGCTGACGCGAGATCAACCAGTCGCGATAGCGATAGTTCACCGACTCTTTGCCGATACCCTGCGCTTCCAGCCAGTCAATGACGGCAGCAATGCCAGGATTCTTTCTTCCTTTTTCTGTGTTGACTTTCGTCCCGTTAAACGGGTCCGAGTTGACCATCACACCAGGTCCGATATAAGCGGCTTGCATCCGTTGCCCTGAGCCTGTCGAAGGGTCATCTTCTTCCGCTTCGGATCCGCCATCGGGCCTGATCACTTCGACAATGGGCAGAGCATACTTTTTAGCGAACGCGAAGTCGCGCTCATCGTGCGCGGGGACAGCCATGATCGCGCCCGTGCCGTAGGACATTAGGACATAATCCGCGATCCAAATCGGGATGCGTTCGTTGTTGACAGGGTTGATGGCATAACTGCCCGTAAAGACACCCGTCTTCTCTCCACCCACAGCTTCACGTTCGATATCCGACTCACGCGCGGCCTGAATCTTATATTCATCCAGTACGGATTTCTGCTCAGGCGTGGTAATCTTATCCACCAGCGGGTGCTCAGGTGAAAATACCATGAAGGTCGCGCCCCATAGCGTGTCGGGGCGGGTAGTGAAAATTTCAATATCGTCACCAGCTTCCGTCTTGAAGATAACCGACGCGCCTTCACTTCTTCCAATCCAGTTTGTTTGCAGGGTCTTGACGCGTTCAGGCCAGTCGATTCCATCAAAGCGCAACAGTTCATCGGCATATTTCGTCGACCTGAAGAACCACTGCTCCAGATCCTTCTTGATGACAGGCGTACCACAACGCTCGCAAACCCGGTTTTCACCGACAACCTGTTCACGCGCCAGAGTTGTGTTGTCCTTCGGGCACCAGTCCACGGCAGCCATCTTGCGATACGCCAGTCCGTGCTTGAACAGTTGGATGAAAAACCACTGGGTCCACTTGTAGTATTCGATGTCAGCCGAGATGGCTTCACGCTCCCAATCGAACATCGTGCCCATGCCTTTCAGTTGCCTGCGCATGTTGTCAATGTTCTTGTAGGTCCATTCTTTTGGATGAATGCCGCGTTTGATGGCCGCGTTTTCAGCAGGCAGGCCAAACGCATCAAAGCCAATGGGGAACAGCACGTTGTATCCATTCATGCGCTTGAAACGCGCGCGCGCATCCGACGGAGCCATGGGATACCAGTGTCCGAAATGCAAATCGCCGGAGGTATAAGGCAGCATCGTCAGCGCGTAGTGTTTGGGCCTGCTCTCATCAATAACGGAGCGATAGAGCTTGTCCTCCTCCCATTTTTCCCGCCACTTCTTTTCGATGGCTTGCGGATCATAAGAGATATCCCTTGCAGGCTTATCCGCGTTTGCGACCGGCTGAATTGCCTTAACCATCGCCTCCACAGGCACAATTGCTTTAATAGGTTCAGGCTGGATGGATACGATAGCCTTCTTCACCGTTGATTCCATATCCGCCTTTTTAACGGGTGCGGTTTTTTTTGTCGTTACTGCTTTCTTCTTAGCAGCTTTGCTTTTTTTTGTTTTTGCCATTCTTTCCTCATGTATATAAGTGTCAAGTGTCACGTTCCACGGATCACGTGGGGTTCTATCTGCAGATGAGGAGGAGGCGCGGAGGGAGAGGACTTTCTTTCCAGAGGATATGGTTGATTTGAATTAAACTTTTCATTTCGGTCTCCTTTCGCCATCTTGTCATTGCGAGCCGCCCTTTGGCGAAGCAATCCCCAAATTAATGAGGAGATTGCTTCGTCAGGCTGGGTTTCGACACCTGCACTGCACCGAACGCAGTGCGGTGCAAGTGTACGTGGCGCCTTGTCGCCACTACTCAACCATCAGCCCTCCTCGCAATGACATGTTAAACAAAAATCCCTTCATCCACA
>DATDRD010000107.1:0-9868 GCA_035291925.1 Anaerolineales bacterium | reverse complement strand
GCATTGTTTGAGGAAGAACAAACCGAGACCAAACAAATCGAGGTAATTGCTCATCTATAAGGAAATGTCTCATGGCCGATTACGATTATGGCAATGCGCGTTTGCACGTAATGAAATCAAGACTGCTTTCCATTCGGGAACTGGAAACGCTGGCAGATGCAGGCAGTCTACAGGGATTGATCGCGGCGTTGACCAAGACCGTTTATCAGAAATCGGTCGAGTCCGCCCTGACGCGTGCTACCGGTATGCAATGCATTGACGAGGCCTTGAGAAATGACCTCGTTAACACGGTTGGGAAGATACGCGGCTTTTACATGGAAAGCGCAGGCAAGATGGTCGCGATCATTCTGCGAACTTATGACATTCACAACCTCAAGGCAATCTTACGCGGCCTCTCAAAAAATGTACCCGCTGGCGATATTCTCACTGTCTTACTGCCGATTGGTGAGTTGAACTTTAGCACATTGCGCGAATTAGCCCAGTTAAACAACCCACGCGAGGCCATAGATCTGCTGGCAAGCATGGGTCTTTCATTTGCCTGGCCGCTTCTTAACATGCGGGCCGAGGTTCCAGGCGCGGAGACATTTGAAATGGAACTAGCCCTTGATCAGTGGTATTACGAGGAAGCCCGTCAAACATTGCGAAGCGAGACAGGTATGGTGGACCCGCTGTCCTATGCCCTGGCGCTCGAGGCTGATCTGGCAAATGTGTTGACCGTCCTGCGTTTCGCCCAGGATCCGCACGAGCGCGACCTTCTGCGCGACCGACTGGGTACGGACGAGATCGAGCATCTGTTCATTGGGCCAGGGCGCATCCCATTTGAACTTCTCGCAAGCGCTTGCAGGCAGGATACGGTAACCAATGCCATAGAAACCTTGTCAGGAACATCCCTCGAACCAGCCTTGCGGGCTGGATTGGAAGCCTACGTGCGCTCAAACCGCCTGAGCGATATCGAAAGGCAACTGAAGCATTATCGGTTGGAATGGATGGCAGGGCAGATCACAAAAGACCCGCTGGGTATTGGTGTGGTTCTTGGTTATGTTGCGCTGAAGGTCAATGAAGTTGGCAACATTCGCTGGATCACGCAGGGGATCAACCTCGGGTTAAAAGTGGATGCCATTCGGGCGGAGTTGGAGACTGTTTCATGAGTCAATTATTCGTTGTTACCCGCCCTGCCCTCGTCCCTGGCTTTCAATTGGCTGGGGTGGATGCTCATGGCGTTGAAGATGTGGAAACCGCCCAAGAGCTGATCGAGAAATGGATGACCGCTGGCGAAGTAGGCTTGCTGGCAATTGATGATGGCTTGCTGGCTCACATGGACGCGGCCTTTTTGAAACGCCTCGCGTCTTCCGAGCATCTGCCGTACCTTGCCATTCCAGGCGGACAGCCTCTCGGCCCCGAAGCATCTCAAAGGCATCGTATCGCCGCGTTGATTCGACGGGCGATTGGCTTCCACATTATCTTCAAAGGCGAGGAAGAAAGTGATGAATAATTGGCGTTCTCCCTGGACTGTCCGTCCAGGACAGGCTAACGCAGACCCTAAAGGTTTTTCTGGCAAACCAAGTAGAAATTTTGCTGGAAAATTCTGCTTGAAACGCATGTTTGATTGCAAAGGAAACCTTTAGGGTCTTGAGAAAGTAGTGACGAATGAACGAGTCTGGAAACAATGTTGGCAAAGTGATCCGCATTGCAGGCCCCGTTGTGAGGGCGGTGGGACTGAAAAACATCCGATTGTATGACGTTGTGCGCGTCGGTGAATTGGGACTCGTCGGGGAGGTCATCCGTCTTTCGGAGGGCCTGACCACGATCCAGGTCTACGAGGATACGTCAGGCATCCGCGTGGGAGAACCAGTTCGCAGTACGGGACTTCCACTGGTTGTCCAGTTGGGGCCAGGTTTGCTGGGACAAGTGTACGATGGCCTGCAAAGACCGCTGGTAATATTGGCCGAGACAGGCGGAGAGTTCATCCAGCGCGGCGTGTATGCGTCGCCGTTGCCCGAGGATAAACGCTGGCAGTTTACTCCACGTGTCTCTGTTGGCGAGGTTGTCGGCGCGGGCGATATATTGGGCGTGGTTCCCGAATCGCGGACGATCGAGCATCGCATCATGGTTCCTCCTCACCAACGCGGACGGGTGGTCAGTATCCGCGAAGGGGAGTTTACTGTCAATGAAACGGTGGCACGCATCGCGGTCGGGTCCGAGAATGAGGCGGGAGTCAAAAACGTGGAGATCACGCTGGTGCAACGTTGGCCCGTCCGCCAGCCGCGCCCATGTCAGACGCGTCTCGCACCGCGCGAACCACTGCTCACAGGCACGCGCATCATTGACGCGTTTTTCCCAGTTGCCAAAGGCGGTTCGGCGATCATTCCTGGCGGCTTTGGAACGGGGAAAACCGTGACCGAACATAGTCTCGCGCGCTGGGCGGATGCGGATGTGGTGGTCTACGTGGGATGCGGCGAGCGCGGAAATGAGATGACCGAGGTGCTGGAGGAGTTCCCGAAGTTGGAAGACCCGCGTACGGGCGCACCGTTGATGGAACGCACGGTGCTGATTGCCAACACGTCGAACATGCCTGTGGCGGCGCGGGAGGCTAGCATTTATACGGGCATCACGATTGCGGAGTATTACCGCGACATGGGTTATGACGTGCTCATGCTGGCCGATTCCACTTCGCGCTGGGGGGAGGCGTTGCGCGAGATTTCAGGAAGGCTGGAGGAAATGCCTGGCGAGGAGGGCTACCCCGCGTATCTGGCCGCGCGCCTGGCTGAATTTTATGAGCGCTCTGGCAGGGTTATTTGTTTGGGTAATCATGGGGATTCAGATACGCAAGGACGCATGGGTTCCGTCTCGGTTGTTGGCGCGGTGTCTCCACCTGGCGGTGATTTTTCGGAACCCGTGACCCAAAACTCGATGCGCGTGGTAAGCACCTTCTGGGCATTGGATTACGACCTATCGCGCCGCCGTCATTTCCCCGCCATCAACTGGACAACCAGTTATTCGCTCTACAATTTCTGCGATTGGTTCGAACGCGAAGTGGCAACCGATTGGGACGAGTTATCGCGTGAAGCCATGGCGCTTCTTCAACGCGAAGTTGAACTGCTCGAGATCGTTCAACTGGTTGGCCCCGACGCGCTGGCCGAGCCTGAACGAGCTGTGCTTGCCATCGCCCGTATGTTGCGCGAAGATTTCCTCCAGCAATCGGCGTATCGCGATGTGGATCGCTACTGTTCGATCCACAAGGCTTACTGGATGCTCAAGACGATCATGGATTTTTATCATCACACGCAGGCCGCGCTGGAGGCAAAGATCCCATTGGAACGCGTGACGGCCTTGCCAGTCGTTTCCGATATTGCACGCATGAAAGAATTCCAGGTGGACGCCGCCGAAAAGGAAATCCGCGCCATCATGGATCGCGTGCAATTCAGTTTCGCAGATTTGGGAGTTGCCTGAAATGCTCAAGACAATGCCTCTCCCCCGCCTGTTTACCACCGAATATCGGACACTCTCCCAGATCAGGGGCCCGCTGATCTTCGTTGAACGCATCGCGGATGTGGCTTACAACGAGATCGTGGAGATCATCGGTCCCGATGGCGAAGTGCGCGTGGGACAGGTATTGGAAGTAGATCAGCAACGCTGCATGGTACGCATCTTTCTCGGGACCTCGGGCCTGGATCTGGATCGGACGCGCGTCCGCTTCACTGGAGATGTGGCGCGCCTCGGCGTCTCGCTCTCGATGCTGGGACGCGTCTTAAATGGGTCTGGTCAACCCATTGACGGCGGCCCGCCCATCATCCCCGAAAGATCGCTCGATATCAACGGCTTGCCGATCAACCCCTCGATGCGGACACACCCAAGTGAGTTTATCCAGACGGGTGTCTCAGCCATTGACGGACTCAATACGTTGACGCGCGGCCAGAAACTTCCCATCTTTTCAGGCGCGGGTCTGCCCGCGAACGAACTGGCCGCGCAGATCGCGTCGCATGCGCGCGTGGTTGGTGGAAATAAGACAGGAGAGTCCGAAGGCGAAGGAAGTGAACCGTTCGCAGTGGTCTTCGCCGCGATTGGGATCACACAGCGCGAGACATCCTTCTTCATGGATCAGTTCCGTGCCAGCGATGCGATGGATCGCACCGTGTTGTTCGTAAACCGCGCCGACGATCCATCTATCGAACGCCTGCTCACGCCGCGCGCGGCTCTGACGGCGGCGGAATATCTGGCGTTTACACATCATCGTCACGTGCTGGTCATCCTGACGGATATGACCAGTTACTGCGAGGCACTGCGCGAAATCGCCGCGGCCAGCGAGGAAGTGCCAGGCAGGCGCGGCTATCCCGGTTACATGTATTCAGACCTGGCAAGTTTGTATGAGCGTTCTGGACGCATCCGCGGCAACCCTGGCTCGGTGACGCAATTGGTAATCCTGACCATGCCCGATGACGATATCACGCATCCCATCCCAGACCTGACTGGATACATCACCGAGGGCCAGATCGTATTGAGCCGCGACTTACACCGAAAAGGTATTTCCCCGCCCATTGATGTTTTGCCATCCCTCTCGCGGCTGATGAACGAGGGCATCGGCACAGGAAAGACTCGCGCCGACCATCGCTCGGTCGCTGATCAACTCTATGCGTTGTATGCCGAAGGCCGTGACTTGCGTCGCCTGGTGGCGATCATTGGCGAAGCGGCGTTGTCTGCAGAGGACCGCCGCGTGCTGGACTTTGCCAAACGCTTTGAAGAAATCTTCATTGGGCAGGGAGTGGTCAACCGTGAAATCGCCGAGACGCTCGATCATGCCTGGGAGTTGCTGTCTCCCATGCCCGCTGAATTGCTCAAACGGATTCCGAAGGAATTCATTGAGCAATATCATAAGCATAAAGCGTAACGCGATATTCATGTCGCGTTACAAGTTGTACAAGTTGCCGCTTGGAACAAGGTTTGAGATATGAGCAACGTTTCAGTCACCCGCATGGAACTTTTGGCCCGCAAGGCGCAAATCGCACTGGCGAGTCAGGGACGTGATCTGCTGGAACAAAAGCGCACGGCTTTGATGAAGGAGTTCATGCGCACCGCGGATACCGCCTTGGAACGCTCGGACGCGCTTCAGGTTTCCGCCGCCCATGCCAGCCAATCTCTGGCACGATCGGAGGCAATGGCGGGGGCGGAGTCCGTTCGCTCGGCTGCGCTGGCCTCGCGCGGCGGATTCAGGCTCGAGGTCACGACCAGCAGCGTGATGGGGGTGAGAGTCCCTCACATTGAGCAGAAGAGCGCGTCCCGTTCCCTGCTGGAACGAGGTTACTCGATTGTCGGCGCTTCGATCACGATTGATGAAACCGCTTCGGCTTTTGAACGGGAAGTCGAAGCCATCATCCAACTTGCTGAAACCGAATTACGCCTCGTAAGATTGGGCGATGAAATCCAGCGCACATCCAGGCGGCTGAACGCGCTCGATCATTTTTTGATCCCGCGTCTCAAAGCGGAACGGGATTTCATCCAGATGGCTTTGGATGAACGCGAACGCGCCGATCATTTTCGGCTCAAACTGGTGAAGCGTTCTTTGGAACGGAAGCGAGGAATGGATAAGCCCACGTAAGGAGGTGGCTTATGTCTACAATTAAAAACAACGGCAAACCGATCATGGAAGATATCCATGCCTTTCTGGAGATGACGCTCATTGAGGCATATCTGAAAGGTAAAGGGTATACACTGGAAGATTTGCAGAAACTGCCGAAAGAAGAGGCCAAATACCTCATGAAAGAAGCGTCAACCTACGCCTCTGGCAAACTTGCGGAGGTAGAAGTAAAAGCGCATTTCATGCAGGAACTTCATGACGCGTATAGCGGCGAATGAAGTATTGCATAGTTGAGTCTGGGCTTTCAGCTTGCCTGACTCCTTGCTGGCTACAGGCCATCTCTTCGCGTGATCGCCTCTATAAACATTGGCGGAACGTTTTCAAATAGGCAGGGTCAGATGTTGCCAAATATCAGGCCTGCGCTTTTTCCACCCTGATGAGGTAGCCCGCGAACAAGGCAAGAGTAGTGCCATCAATCATGGTGGCTAAACAGCAAACGCACATCAACAGCCAAAAGATAGATCAGACGGCTCATTCGATAAATTCCATTTCCGCCCCAATAGCATCGGCTTTCAAGCCCATGTTGATTCCTTGGGCTGTCCAACGAAAACGTATTTTAAACGTATTTTAGTAGCGCCGTCCTTGCTGGTGCTGTAGGCTGAGAGTAACTCCTTGTCTTGTCGCTCAGTCAGTTGAAATTCGCGCTTTGCCGTACTCCTATTGTACGACTTTTAGGTGTTTTCTCTATTAGAACGCGAGATGCTTCGCCTCTTCGTTCCTCAGCATGACTATATGTTCTAATACGGTCTTGCCAGTAGATCTTCCAAAACTTTTTGAGAGCTCTTGTCAACCACCACATGCTGACTTGCACCATGTGAGTCCATTGTGACAACGACTGGGAAGTTTTTCACTTCGACCACCCACATCGCTTCCGGCACGCCGAACTCTTCCAGCTTGTATACGCCTGGAACTTTCTGCACGGTCTGCGCAAGGAACGAGGCTGCGCCACCGACCGCATGGAAATACACACCCGGTGTATCCACACAGCCTTGCATAGTCTTTGCACCCATACCCCCTTTGCCGATTACACCCTTGATGTGGAAATGCTTCATCACGTCAGCCTGATACGGCTCTTCGCGTATGGATGTGGTCGGCCCCGCCGCGACAAATTTATATTGCTTTGTATCGATTCCCGAAACGACGGGTCCACAGTGATACAGCACGCCTTGATCAAGATATTTCTTGATATCCTCATATATCTGCAGATCATCACCCTGCGGTTCACGCGTCTTTTTGATGAACGTCTCGCTCATCCACTTATGGACCGCGTCGCGCCCCGTGATCATGACTCCGCTCAGTTCAACGGGTTCCCCCACTTGCAAACTGCGGATGGTTTCATCGCTGATAGGTATGGTTATTTCGCGCATGTTTCTTTCCTTTTTCAACAGGACACTTGCACCGTACTGCCTTCAGAGCAGTGCAGGTGAGGACACAACGGCCACAAAGGTTTTTAAATCAATCCTTCGTGCACTTCGTGTCCTTAGTGTTTAATCATAAATAACTTCATCACCTTGCACCGTCATCTTGCGGCGGCGATATGCCCAGCACATGTAAGAAACAGACACAAAATAAGACGCAGGCAAACGGTGCATACCTGTTATCTTTGTATCCAAAACGGTCGTCTGACCGCCGAAGCCCATGGGACCAATCCCCATCTCGTTGGCTTCTTTTGTGAGTCGCTCTTCCAACTCAGCGATCTTCGGGTCTTCATTGCGCGTGCCCATCTCGCTAAACAACACTTCTTTTGATTTTACATAGGAGGAACCGCGGTCACCGCCAATGGACACGCCCAAAATTCCGGGCGCGCATCCTTTTCCCTGTGCCTTTTGCACCGCGTCCAAGACTACCTTGCGGACCCCCGCCAGGTCGCGCCCCGCGCCCAATTTATTATCTGGCAACGAATATTGCGCGCCGACATTCTCACATCCGCCACCTTTGAGCATCAGTTCAATGACTATAGGCTGGTCGGCATCCACCTCTTCAAAATGGATATAAGGGAAGTCGTCTCCGCCCAGATTGTTTCCCGTGTTCTTATCGTAGATCGCATCCACGGCATTCGGTCGCATATAGGATCGTTTGGTCGCTTCCGCCATCGAAGCGCGGACCTGCTCCCGCAGTTTTCGCGTGCTCATCCCCTCAGGATAATGGATGTAAAAGATCGGCGTGCCCGTATCCTGACAGATCGGCGTGGAATTGGCACGCGAGAGCTCGATGTTCTTTAGGATGGTCTCCAGCGCGCCGCGCGCCGCGGAGCCTGGCTCTTCCTTTTCAATTGATTGCCGCAATCGTTCCTCCACATCCTTTGGCAGGCTGGACGATGTGCGACGAATTAGCTCTAGGATTTCGTTGGTTATGTCACGCATGACGCCTCCAATCCAACCTTTATGATACACCAATTCAAGCAATTAGATTAAGACTTCTTTTGAAAACAATGACACTTAGAATGAGTGAGGGCCTTCGCCTGCGAGCATAACGGCAGCCTTCACTAGCTCCTCACATTGGTGAGAATTATCCGACTTGTCAGACTCGTAACCCGACGAGCTACCACTGCTCGACCTCGCATCGAAGCCCGCCCAATGTGAATTTGTGGCGTCACCTTTGGTGCAAGTTGAGTCATGGAACATCCTCACAAATGATCAAATCAAACAGGGGCCCCACAACTATGGATGCTATTATTTCTACACCTTTTCTATCGTGAGATTCCACGGCATACTGCGAAAAAGCTGTATCCGATCGAGCTGGTAACCATTGGCATTCTATTTGTCTTTCGGTGACAGGTTGAAAAACTGGATCACTCACAGCGCACTCCACACCAGGGTGAGTTGAAAGATATTCCCAAACGTACTATCCTGCCTCTTGTCTGTCTATTTTCCCATGTATGTGAAGCATTACGTTTTGGATGCGCGAATCTTCATTATTTTCGTACTACCCTCTTGATCTTCCTGTCTTACAAGGATTATTGACAACATCTCTTTATTTCAAACACTACTTTTTCAAGGGAATTCTTCAATGGGCTTTTCGTGGCCACCCTTAGTACATACTTCGATTGCGCTGATCTGATTGTCCTACTCACGCACTACCCCAGGAATCAATACCGCCATATCTGGGATATGGCGGTATTTCGACTATATATGTGCGCCCCTGGCGGGGATCGAACCCACAACCGACAGCTTAGAAGGCTGGTGCTCTGTCCATTGAGCTACAGGGGCCGTTAAACTCAATTTTAATTCTTCCTTGCAAAAGAGGCAAATCTTCCCCCTTCCAAGATTCTGACGATCGTGCTTATACGCTTTGATTCCTGCCTCCACGCCAAAACTTTCAGTTGCTGAAAGGTCTTAATCCTTTATATACACGGGGACCAGCCAGGGTTCGCAAAATCGTTTCGGGCGGGCGGTTCAGACGCGTGCCAAGCTCCTGGGATGTCATCGGGATATTACCATTCGTGAGAAAGAGGCGGAACACGGCCTCGACCAACGCCGTTTGTTCGGTCAAAAAATCCGGCTGCTTCACACAGTGGGTTATCACCGCGTTTTGAATCCCATCCATGGGTTTGACCTCAGCTGTGACCGGATCCACCCAGTCGATCGTTTCACCTTCCTCCACATTTGAGAAAGCTTCCTGATGATCCGTGCACAGAAGTGATCGCAAATATACATGCCAGTCGCGTTCATTTTTCTTCCACCATTGAAAATCAACGTGGAATGGAGTATTGACCGTGGGCTTGACCAGGCTGAATCGTTTTCCTTCTGTCATTTATGACTCCAACTCGCCTAAACGGAAGTGCAAGTCACCAACGTGTATAAATTCAGGCTTACTCGCCAGTAATGCGAACAACAGTGCTGGAGGAGTGCGCCGAATGATGTTTACAGCCGAGTATAACTCCTGGGCATGAACATGGCCCTGTGGCGTCAATTTCGACATCTCACGAATCAAATCTGCAACCAGCTTTTCAAAGGGGCGCTTCTTCTCCTGGACCCAGAGCTGGTCTACCGCTTCGAAAGATGGGATCGCGAACGCCATTCGGTCGTTAAACTCTGCAGAAATCGATTGCTTCAACATGGCAAACACCATGCCGCCATCGGCGCCAACAATGACTGTGCGTACCCAATCTTTTGTTGCGCGATACGTCTTCGCTTCGATAATCACTTCACCTGGACGTTCACCTCGATGAATCCGCACCAGGCTACCGGGCATCAAATTATGGGCTTTATACCATTCGAGCAACCCATACACATA
>DATDRD010000106.1:0-7404 GCA_035291925.1 Anaerolineales bacterium | reverse complement strand
GCCCATCTCATGCACCTCCTTGATGCGGCTGGCAATCGACTCAGCCTCATCCACATCAATGCCAAAGCCGGTCTTAGGCGAAAGCGCCTCACCACTTAGCTTAAGAAGAATACGTTTATATTTGATATCACTCATATTGCTCCTTTGCCCCTCCCTGCCCTCCCCATTTTCCTGGGAAAATGGGGAGGGTGTCCATGAGGACAGGTGGGGTCATAAAAAGACCAACCCGAAGGTTGGTCTCCCTATCTCAATTAATTATCCAGACTCTCGCCCAACTCCCAGCGCTGGAAGCGGCGCACGATCACATTCTCACCGATAGCTGCCACCGTTTGCAGGATCAGCTTCTCCACCGTGATGGACTCATCGCGGATATATGCCTGACGATTGAGGACAACTTCATCCTTGAACTTTTCAAGGCGTCCCTGCACGATCTTTGCAGTCACGTTCTCAGGCTTTCCTTCCTCGTTTGCGCGGGCGCGGGCAATCTCCGCTTCGTGTTCCAGGACTTCGGCAGGAATATGTTCTTCCTTAAGATAGCGCGGGGCGGAAGCGGCGATCTGCAGAGCGAGCTCATGAGCCAGTTCACGGAATTTTTCAGAGCGAGCCACAAAATCGGTCTCACAGTTGACTTCGACCATCACACCCACGCGTCCACCTCCGTGAGAGTACAGTTCCACAACACCCTGCGACGCTTCGCGGTCAGCACGTTTGGCAGCAGTTGCCATTCCTTTTTCGCGCAGCCAGTCCACAGCCTTCTGAAAATCGCCATCTGCTTCAGTGAGCGCCTTGCGGCAATCCAGGACGCCAGCCTTGGTTGCAGCGCGCAGTTCTTTGATCATTTCGGTCGTGATTTCCATCTGCTCATTCCTCATCTTACTCTCAAATCACTCAGCGCTTTTGACTTCAGGCTTGGTTTCTTCCACAGCCGGGACCGGCTCATCCTCGCGTGTAGCGTTCAGCTTGGCCAGAGTGGCTTTACCAAGTAAAGCGTCATCCTCCAGTTCCTCATCGGTCTCTACAACGCGCGGGGCTCTGCGAGCAGGCCTTTCAGATTGAGCCATCGCCTCAGCAGCAAGTTTCTCCTCACTTCCTTCCTCATCCTTGCGCATTGCCTTGCCTTCCAAAACCGCATCCGCCACTTTGGCAACCAGCAGCTTAATGGCGCGAATGGCATCATCATTGGAAGGGACCACATAGTCCACATTTTGCGGGTTGCAATTTGTATCCACCAGCGCGACGATCGGGATGTTGAGCAGGTTGGCCTCGTTCACTGCAGCTTCCTCGCGGCCAACGTCTACAATGAAGATCAGATCGGGGCGGCGTTTCATGGTGCGTGTACCAGAGAGACGCGTCTGCAAGCGAGTGATCTCGCGACCGATCAGCAGGCCTTCCTTTTTGGTCAGCCGCTCGAGCTCGTTGTTATCGCGCATCTTCTCAAGGCGTTCAAGTTCCTGAATACGGGCGTACATGGTGGACCAGTTGGTGAGCATCCCACCCATCCAGCGCTCTGTAACGTAAGGCATGCCACAACGGGTCGCCTCGTCTGCGATAGTTTCCTGAGCCTGGCGTTTGGTGCCGACGAACAGAACCATGCCGCCCTTCGACACAGCATCACGGATCACGTTATACGCCTGGTTCAACAGTTTGGAAGTCTGTTGCAGGTCGATGATATGAATACCGTTACGCTCCGTGAAGATGTACGGCTTCATGCGAGGGTCCCACTTGTTGGTGCGATGCCCGAAGTGGACGCCGCTTTCAAGCAGAGCCTTCATGGAAATTACGGCCATAGGGAAAAACCTCCTTGCGTTTGGCCTCCGCTCGCATCATCCCCGCCAGAGACCACGTTCATTCGATCCGTGGCACGCACTGGAAGGTCCGCGAGCGTGTGAGATCGGGATATATGTTGCCTATCCCCGGGCAGGATATGTGGCGCTTTCGCGCCATGGCAGGATTATAACATATAAAAACGGGCTTGCGCCTCGCGCGAAGCCTGAATCTGGTACCGGCAGAGGAAGTGATTCCCGCCTCTTCCTTCAACCAATAAAAAGCCCCGAGCTTTCCTCGGGGCAATTCGCTAAATGACGGCCGTTTGATTGTGCAGTTGCCGACGGATTTGAATGACGTCCCGATTAAGTTTAGAACCAGTATCTCCAATTTCCTTTTTGATCTTATCCACTGCATACATAGCCGTTGTATGATCACGTCCGCCAATTGCTTCCCCAATCTGAGGATAAGACATGTGTGCCTCCTCACGCAATAAATACATGGCAACCTGACGAGGTCGAGCTACGTCACGCGAACGGTCAAAACTTAGAAGTTTATCCACAGATAGTTTGTAATATAGGGCAACCTGATTCACCACTTCCTCCGGTTGTACATCGCCATGCTGGGGAAGCAGATCCGCAAGAGCTACTTCAACCAAACTGGACGTCAGCGGAGTACCACTCAAATCTGCAAAAGCAATAATTCGGTTAAGTGCACCTTCCAATTCTCGAATATTGGATTGAACACGCTCGGCAATGATTTCCAGAATTTCATTAGGTACATTCCGCCCGGTTCTTTCGGCTTTAGAGCGCAAAATTGCAAGACGGGTTTCAAAATCAGGTGGCTGGATATCAGCCGTCAGGCCCCACTCGAAGCGGGAGCGCAGTCGTTCGTCCAGTGTGACCAGGGATTTTGGCGGGCGGTCAGAGGAGACAACGATCTGCTTATCCTGCCCGTGCAGGGTATTGAAAGTGTGGAAGAATTCCTCCTGTGTCGATTCTTTTCCCGCGATGAACTGAATATCATCCACGAGCAACACATCTGCAGAGCGATATTTTTCGCGAAAAGCCTGGTTGGTATGCGTGCGAATGGCATTGATCATGTCATTGGTAAATTCCTCTGACGAAACGTACAACACGTTCAGGCCGCGCTCGTGGCAGGCATTCCCAATGGCATGGAGAAGATGAGTCTTACCCAGGCCCACTCCCCCGTACAGGAAAACCGGATTGTATGCGCGCGCAGGTTTCTCCGCAACAGCGAGACAGGCTGCATGCGCCAGGCGATTGCCCGAGCCAACTACATAAGTCTCGAAGAGGTAGCGTGGATTCAGGCTGGGATTGCGCGAAGGCTGTTCGTAAGTCACAACAGGCTCGGGCTGGGCCAGAGGCGTTTCCTCCACAGCCGGTTCCATCGCGCTGCCATTCACGATGAAATTCACCGCAACACTGGCATTCATAATCCCAACGAGCAGGCGGCTTACAGTACTGGCGAGACGGCTTTCAAGCCAATCCCGTGCATAAGCGTTATGCACACCAATGGTCAGTGTTCCATTCTGATAAGAAACCGGTCTGGTGTTTCGCACCCATGTATCGAATGAGGCGCGCGGCATTTCCATCTGGAGCTGCCCAAGTACTGATTGCCATGCCTGCTCTGCGTTCATAATCGCTCCATCGTGAGGATGATACATGGCTCCGCCATGTCGAACTAACCCGCCTTGTCAGCGGCTATTACCTATAACTGCTATGAATTTGGTTTGAAACCTACAGGGACTTGAGATGCCGATCTTTCACAACATTCATATCTCAGCGTTGACACATTCTAGCAGATATATACGGAAAATTACAACACGCAAAGCCTACGCTAGTTTTAAAACTTCAGTTATTTTAAGGTCACTCAACGTTAAAGAATCCGCGCGTGATTATTCGACAGCTGGATTTTAAGTAGAACACACGTTTCAGCCAAGTACAACCCGGCGCGCCATACCACCCCCCAAATATGGGGCTAAATGAATGACATTGCCAGCTTAGTCATATATATGGACAGGTGCTGTTAAAGAACCGCGCGTGAAATACTTTCAAACCGTTATGATTGAGTCACAGGATTCTGTGATTCAATATCGAATAATTCCATAAAACAGTATTTATTCACGCGCGTTGCGCGGAACCCATGCAAGAACTGTCGTACCCTCGCCGAGGACAGACGATATATCCACGTCACCACTTACAGCATGTGCACGCGTTTGCATGTTGGCAAGTCCATGTCCAATGGCTGAATTCATTTTCCCCATTTCAAAACCTCTGCCGTCATCATGGATTTCCATCAGGACGCGCTCATCTGTTGTCCAAAGTGTGATCTGGAGATTTTTCGCCTTCGCATGCTTTGCCGCGTTTGCCAATGCCTCCTGGCAGATATGGAATAATGCCAGAGCATGTCCCTGTGGCAGGTGAATCAATTCCTTTTCGGGGCCGGATAGGTATACCTCTGCAAACGTATTGGCGCGAAATTCGGAAACCAGCCGTCTCAAACCGTTCATCAAGCCATCATTGCCCAATTGACGCGGCTTCAAGTCCAGAATATAGGAACGAAGATCGCGGATCACATGATTCAAGTCATCAATTGCCCGTTGGACGCGCTCCTTCGCGTTGCCTGGATCTTCATTTATGGAGAGAAAGGCATTCTCCAGAGTTAATCCCACACCATAAATGGACTGGATAATGCCATCATGCAGGTCCATGCCGATGCGTTCACGTTCTGCGAGCACAGCAAACCGGCGTACATTGGCGTGCAGGCGGGCATTTTCAATGGCCAAGCCTGCCCAGTTCCCCACCGCGGTGAGCAATTGCACGCTTCTTTCCTCCAATGGCTCCTGATGCCGCGTGGCAACAGATAACACGCCCATCAAATTCTCGCCAGACATGAGCGGAATACAGGCGATCTGTTGGAATCCTGCTTTTACCACGGTCTCGCGCATGAAGCGGGTATCGCTTTCAAGGTTGTAACTGACCATCGCCTCGCGATTCTTTGCCGCCAGACCTATGAATCCCTCTCCCACTTTGAACAGATTGCGTTTCCAAAAGGCCTCTGCAGCTTCTCCGCGATGCAGTACCATTCGCAAAGTGGTCTTATCCTCATCCAAAAGGAAGATTTCACCAGATTCAACCTTCATGTAGTTCATCACAAGCCCGAGGGTTTTGTTCAGAATTTCGTCCAGTTCCAGGCTTGAGGTCAGGGTGGAGGCGATATCGTTGAGCAACGCCATATCCACATTGCGGCGCGTGAGTGCGAGGTCGCGTTCCCGCATCTGCTCCATGATGCGGGCATTTTGGATCGCGGCTGCTGCATATGCCGCCAGCATCTGGATGATTTTTTCATCATCCGAAGTAAACTCAGGCGCACCTTTTTTTTCTGTCAAATAGATCTGGCCCAACTGCAATTCCCCTGCACGGATAGGCACACCCAGAAACGAAACCATGCGCGGGTGATGAGGCGGGAACCCCACAGAGCCCGGATGTTCCTGAATCACGGGCACACGCAAAGGGAGCTCGGTGTTCATTAATTCCCTGATCAAGCCGCGTCCCACCGGTGGATGGGCAATGCGCTTGACCTCTGTTTCCGTCATGCCGACGGAAATAAACTTTATTAATTTGCCATCATCGCCCAGCACCCCCAATGCCGCATAACGCGCCTCCGCCTGTTCGCAGGCAACCGAGGCAATCCGCTCCAGCAAATGATCGAGAGAAACATCCTTCACCAACTCCAGGCTGGCTGCATGCAATGCGATGAGTCGTTCTTGTAGTTGTTCCCGAGTCAGTAGCATACGAAGTAGACCTCTCGCAAATTATCTCATAAAATGTGATAGATTTTGGCAGGAGACAGGAATAAAATACTTTTGAAAGGTAACTGATGACACACTCCCGCATTTCCGGATTCTACAACATGACGCTGGACGAACGCCGCACACAGCTTGCGGACGCTTTATCGTCCCCGTCGGGGCCGCCTCTGACTGCCGAAGACCTGTCCGCGTGGACCACAGGCGGACTCTCTCCTGAAGCCGCCGACCACATGATCGAGAACGTGATCGGACTGCACAGTCTGCCGCTGGGCATTGCGCTGAATTTTGAGGTCAACGGCAGGGATGTGCTCGTGCCGATGGCAATCGAGGAACCTTCCGTGGTTGCAGGTGCCTCCTTTATGGCAAAACTTGCCCGCGCGGGCGGTGGATTCACGGCCACGACGACCGATCCGCTCATGATCGGACAGATGCAGGTCATCAACGTTGCCAATCTGCATGAAGCCAAACTCAAACTCTACGAACACAAAGCGGAATTGCTTTCTGAAGCCGATACGATTGACCCCGTCCTGAAAAAATTCGGCGGCGGCGCACGCGACCTGGAAGTCCGCATCATCGACGCGGACGCGTCCCCCATCGGAGGTTTTCTCGTCGTTCATCTCATCTATGACGTGCGCGACGCGATGGGCGCGAACGCAGTCAATACGGCCTGCGAAAAACTTGCGCCCCGCGTAGAAGCCATTACTGGCGGCAAAGTTCATCTTCGTATTCTCTCAAACCTGGCAGACCGCCGTATTGCACGCGCGCGTTGTACGATCCCATTGAAAGAATTGGCATTTGACGATTTTTCCGGCGAATCGGTTCGGGATGGCATCATCACCGCCTACGCCTTCGCCGCCGTGGACCCTTACCGCGCTGCGACGCACAACAAGGGCATCATGAACGGCGTGGATGCAGTCGTCATCGCCACAGGTAACGACTGGCGCGCCATCGAAGCCGGCGCGCATGCCTATGCCGCTCGTTCGGGCAAGTACACTTCATTGTCAACCTGGAACAAAGATGCAGACGGTAATCTCGTCGGCACACTCGAAATGCCAATGGCGGTGGGAATCGTCGGCGGCGCGACGAAGGTTCACCCTGCCGCGCAGGCCGCGGTCAAGCTGATGGGCGTGAAAACCGCGAATGAGTTGGCGGAAATTATCGTTTCGGTAGGTCTCGCTCAAAACATGGCGGCATTACGCGCCCTCGCCACCGAAGGCATCCAGCGCGGACATATGTCCCTGCACGCGCGGCAGGTAGCCATCGCCGCGGGAGCGACGGGTGAACTGATCGAAAAGGTCGCCGCGCAGATGGTGATGGAAAAAACGGTACGGATTGATAAAGCTGAGGAACTCTTGAAGGAGTATACAGGTACACAAGGAAACAAGTAGACAAGCCCGTGTTTACCTGTGTACTTATCTACTTGTTTACATTCTGCTCATGATTAACGTATCCCTCGTCTGGCAGGTACGCGCCTTCGTCTACGCTCACTTTGCGGATACCACTCACCCGCCGAGCGTGGAAGAGACCGCGAAGCACTTTAACATCAGCGTTGAAAAAGCAGGTGCACTTTACAAAGAATTACACAGTCGCCACGCTTTCTTCCTCGAACCAGAGACATTGACCATTCGCATGGCAAATCCGTTCTCAGGCATTCCAACGGATTTTCGAGTCCACGCGAACAGCAAGACCTATTACGCCAACTGCGCCTGGGACATGCTCGGCATCCCTGCCGCACTCGCTTCGCGCAGCGACGCGGTCATCGAAGCCATTTGCACAGATAGCAACGATGTGGTTCGGCTGGATATTCG
>DATDRD010000105.1:0-3376 GCA_035291925.1 Anaerolineales bacterium | reverse complement strand
GATGCCCTGTTCCTTTGCCATCTTGATCGAGATGGGGGAGAACTCGGTGAGGAACATGGAACAGCAGCGGGTCTCGAGGCCGCATGCGCCCATCCCGCCGATGATCTTCGCCACGTCGCGGGGACCGATCTGCCGCATTTCAATGTGCGTGTTGGGGTAGAGATCGTGCATGTCCTTTTTGAGGGACTTGAGATCCACCCTCTCATCGCTCTCCGTGCTGAACAGGAAGGCGAGACGCGAGCCATCATAGTTGTATTCCGCGGCGACGATTTTGATCCGCGTCAGTCCGAGTTCGGATGCGCGGGCGCGGCAGTTGATCATGGCTTCGGTCTGCCTGGATTGCCAGGACTGCAGCAGGAGCAGGTCGCGCGGGGTGGCGCGCCTTTCCACAGACCTCCAGCCGCCCTCCGGTCTCTCGGAGGGTTCCTTCACAAGCTGGACGACCTCGCCCAGATGCCTGCCGCGTGAGGTATCTACGATGACATGTTCGCCGACTCCCACACCGGGGATGGTGGATGAGTCGAAATGGTATATTTTTCCGATTTTGGTGAAACGTACACCGATAATGTTTGGATGCATAAACTGAATTATACCGTAACAGGCAGGGGCTTAACAGGAATTCCCGTTTTGATGGCTTGAAAACACATCTCATTATTTCCGCTTCGGAAATACAAACCTTGACATGGATGTTATAATCAATTTGTATAAATCAGATACTTTATGTGAAAATAAAAAATACGCCCAAGTCGTATAGATCTTTATTGGGAAGGAGGTCGACAGCAATCGTTTATAGACCTTAAGATCAACTCTTCGCCTACCAACTTTACCCGTTTGAAAAGGAGAGAGAATGAAACCAAGAAAGTCTATGCTGTTCGCGGCACAGGGGTTGATGCTGGCACTGGCTCTCGTGCTATCCGCGTGTGGGGCACCGCCGCCTGCCACCGAAGCCCCGCCCGCTGATTTGACAGGCAGCCTTACCGTGCTGGATTGGGCCGGATACGACGCCGAGGATTTCTGGATTGACTTCAAGAACACATATCCCAAAGTAACGGTCAATTTTGAGATCGGCGCGTCGGATGCCGACATCTATGGCAAGATGAAAGCGGGTGATCAAGCCGACATCTTCCATCCCTATACAGGCTGGCTGCAATTCTATGTGGATGAGGGTCTGGTTGAGGAAATAGACACCAGCAAATTAACGAACTGGGACAAAGTTCCGGACAATTTCAAAAAGATCGGTCAAATAGACGGCAAGCAGTACTTCATTCCATGGGACTGGGGATTCACCTCCGTTTTGTATCGCACGGATAAAATCCCCGAAGGAGTCGACTCGTGGTCCGCGCTCATGGATCCGAAATACGCGGGTCACGTCTCCATGTGGGATGATGGTCCCGGCGCGGTGACAGTTTCCACGTATATCCATGGCTACGATGAGACAGCCGTCACAGCCGGGCAATTGGCTTCCATCAAGGATGAGTGGATCGCGCAGCGCGACCTCAATCTCTTTTACTGGGCTGGCGAACCCGAGCTGGTAGAAGGCATGAAGTCTGGCGATGTGTGGCTGGCTTATGCCTGGCAGGGCGCGTATGCCCTGCTTTTGGGTGAGGGCGTACCTGTCGAATACGCCAACCCGAAAGAGGGACGCAACTCGTGGGTCGGCGTATATGGCATCCGTAAAGGAACGGAAAATTACGACCTCGCGCTTAAGTTCCTTGATATGAAGCTGGCCGAGGCAACCGGTAACAACGTTGTCAACCTCTTCTATTACGGGCATTCCAACCAGGATGTGATGAGTGGCATCACTGACGAGACGTTGAAGCAGGCCTTTTCGGTGGATGACCCCGACATTCTCAACAAAACGAACTTTACGCCGAATCTAACTGCCGATCAGCGCGACGCGTGGACGGCCATGTGGGCCGAAGTGAAAGCCGCGCCGTGACGACTCCCGTCCCCTCCCGTCCTTCGGACACCCTCCCCCATCCCGCGGCACGCGGGATGGGGGAGGGTCGGGGTGGGGGTCTGGATCGCCGTGCCACCTTTCGATGGCTTTATCTGCCGCCGCTCTTATGGCTGGGACTGTTTTTCCTCATCCCGCTATCCCTCATGGCGGCATTTAGTTTCCGCGCCAACATACGCGGGAACTTATTGCAGTGGTGGACGCCCACTCTCGCGCACTATACAAGTCTCGCGGCGACGGGCAGTTACTGGCGTCTTCTGGGCATTTCCGCGCTCATGGCTTTCGGGGTGGCAACGATCGCAGTCATCCTTGCCTACCCGGTTGCTTATTTCCTTGCCTTTCGCGCGGGAAGGCGAGCAGGGTTATATCTTGTGCTGCTCCTCATCCCATTTTGGACCAGCTATCTCTTGCGCGTCATGGCATGGAAGCTCATGCTTGGCACAGAGGGCGTCATCAATTCCTTTTTGCAGTACGTTGGACTGATCCAGGAACCTTTGACCGCCTTGCTTTACAACCGGAATGCAGTGGTGGTCACGCTGATCTATGTCTGGATTCCCTTCGCGACGTTACCCATCCTTGCAGCCTTGCAGCGTATCGAACCCAACCTGTTTGAGGCCGCGGCAGATCTCGGTGCAAGGCCTTTCCAGCAGTTCAGGCGCATCACGCTGCCATTGAGTTTGTCCGGGGTATTCGGCGCGTTCTTCATGGTCTTCATACCGACCATCGGTGAATATGTCACTCCGCTGCTGGTGGGCGGGAGCCGCGGAAGCATGTATGGAAATATCATCCAGGATTTCTTTACAAAAGCCGCGAACTGGCCGCTGGGGTCGGCCCTCTCCATGGTCATGCTGGTCACCACGCTGCTATTGGTCTTCATCGCCACGCGTATCATTAACATCAGGGATCTGCTCGAATGAACGGGCGCGGTCGTGCACTGCCACTCTCCCTGTATTTTTTTGGTCTCATTGCATTGTTATATCTTCCGATCGCCGTGTTATTTCTGTTCTCTCTGAATGCGAACATATCCCTATCCTTCCCCCTGAAGGGATTGACTCTGGACTGGTATGAGAAGTTATTTGATTCTCCGGCTGTCCTGCGGGCGGCTCGTAACAGTCTGGTGGTTGCCGCGGGCAGCGGCTTTGCAGCGACGATCCTGGGAACAATGGTTTCAATTCTTTATTTGCGCTACCAGTTCCGTGCGAGGGAATTTTTAATGGCTCTGGCTGTTCTGCCATTGATCGTTCCCTACATTGTTTTGGCGGTTGCGTTGCTTCTCTTGTTTTCCGTGGTGAATATTGACCGATCGCTGTGGACGGTGGGAATCGCACATACCGTTGTCGCTCTGCCGTACGTTGTACTGATTGTCGCGTCCCGCCTGGCGGGCTTTGACCCGATTCTTGAAGAGGCTGCCATGGACCT
>DATDRD010000104.1:0-5112 GCA_035291925.1 Anaerolineales bacterium | reverse complement strand
GGGATGCCGCCGAAAGGAGTCGGCGTTTCGGTCACGCCGAAGTTCGATTCAAACCAGTACAAAGTCTGCGGCCTGCCGAAGTAATATGTCTCAACAATCCGTTTGAACACGGGCGCGGCATAATCTGAGCCTTCGCCCTGATTCTCAAGGACGACTGCAATAGCGATGTCAGGCAGGCCCGTACTTTCGCTTGCCAGTGTGTATCCGGCGAACCAGGCATGCGGGTCGCCGCTTCCCGATTCGGCTGTGCCGGTCTTTCCAGCAACCGGGATCTGCAAACCGCGCAACCGGAAGTTGGCTGTGCCACGCGAGTCGCTTACAACCGCGATCATTGCATCCTGAATCACCTGCAGGCGTTCGGACGTGACAGGCAGTGTGCCGCGTGCTTCGGGTTTGAATATGGCTGTTGACTCACTTTCGATATTCTGGATCTTCTCCACCAGTTGCGGGCGATATAAAGTGCCTCCGTTCCCAAGCGCCGCCATGAACGTGGCGACCTGCAGCGGTGTGACCTGCACCTCACCCTGACCGATCGCCTGGTTGACCACATCGATGACCGTCGGTGGATCAACGATCCGGCCGCTTTCCTCCTCCACCTGCTCGATACCGGTTGGCTGGCCCAGTCCAAAAGCGCGCGCCATTCTTGCGATGTCATCCTTGCGGTTGTTCTGGAACAGTGTGTAGCCGATATCCCAGAAGAACGGGTTGCAGGAACGCATCAATCCTTCGGGAAGTGTCAACATGCCGGAGGGGACGCTGTCGGGGGTATCGCATTGAAGCCCGGCCTGTAATCTCCTCTGGCAATGATCCCAGGTCCAATCGTGGCGCACCCGATCGGGCAGTTTGGTCCAATCATACTGGCAGTCCCAGGTTGTCTCGGGGACGTATAAACCGCTTTCCATGCCAGCCGCCATGGTAATGATCTTGAAGACCGAGCCAAGCGGATATTGTCCCTGCGCGGCGCGGTTGACGAATGGAGTATCCAATCTTTGGATGAGTTCTGCATACCTGGCTTGACCATTTGGATTATTTGTTGAAAATATATTCGAATCGAAACTGGGCGAAGAGGCCATGGCGAGCACCCGTCCCGTATCGCGTTCGAGTACAACAACTGCACCCCTGAATCCTTCAATGGCTTCCTCTGCATAAAACTGCAGGTTTTGGTCAATCGTGAGGTAAACGGACTCAGCAGGCTTGGGCTCGCTCTCACCCACCTTGGTCACAATTGCACCTGTAGATGGATTGACCACGTAGAGTATACCGCCATGCTGACCGGCAAGATAATCCTCCGCCCATCTTTCGATGCCCGTCGCTCCCACCCGTTCATCGCCTCGATAACCAAGCCGGCGATAGGTTTCCAAATCATCTTCAGAAATGAATTGGGTATAACCAACGATGTTGGAGCCCACACCCTGTTCAAAATAATAACGTGAGTTGTAAGTCTCCCACTCCAAACCGCTTGGAAGTACTGATCTGATGCGCTCGGATTCCTGTTCCGAGGCCTCACACAGCGGGATGGGAAAGAGTGCCGGGGTATTTATGATCTCTTCGGCTAGAACTTCGGGGCTGATACCGCACAGGTTCCAGGCTTCTGAGAGCAATATGCCCAAACTTTCCTCTGTGACGTTACCCGGGATAATGTGGAACGCATATGCATCAGACTGGGCCGCCAGCACCTCCCCGTCACGGTCATAGATCTCGCCGCGCGAGGGCACGCTGTAATCCATCCTCAAGACGTTGCCGCCTGCAAGTTCGGGCAGGATGAGCGCGTCTTCCCATTGAAGTTTCCATTTGCCGTTTTCCAGGGCAAGGCGTGCGACCAGATCACGTTGGATATCTCCCACGAGGGCCGTGTGATAGGTGACACGATAGGCCACTTCCGCGGCGTAGGGGTTTACGAGTGATGAAAGCACTTCATAATCAAAGGAGCCCGCGCTCATTTCGTTCAAGGCGTCGCGGTTGCGTCTGGCGAAATCCTCCAGCGTGATCGCATCCTGGCTGACCTTGCTGATCAACCCGTACATCGCGTTGTAATCGTCAGCCTTGAAGGCGTCCAGATAGGCTGCCATGGCCGCGTCCGCGCTGGGCGCTGAGATGACGGTCACAACGGGCTGCGGCAGTGGTGTGTCTGTGGGAAAGATCGAACGGCCAATTCCAGTGGAGCTGCAGGCGCTTAGAAAAGTCAGGATGAGGATAATATTTAACCAACGAAGGAATTTCATTCTTTGCCTTTCAAGATATCAACCAGCATGTCATTGCGAGTCTTCGAGAAGCAGTCCCCAATTCGACCAGGAGACTGCTCCGCCCCGCTTCGTCTTCGGACCTCTTCCTCCGCTCAGCGCGAGGGGCTCGCAGTGATAGATCTCTTTTACATTTCACCACTCAAAATGGCCGTCGAAACAGGGCATTGATATTCCAATAGCGTTTGACAATTCACAGGAACATCCGCATTTGGTGGAATATCCATCTTCCGCATGATGCGGACGATATGACACATTGGCAGTCCCATCACACTGGCATAACAGCCGCTCATGCCCTCGTGCTCGTGCGAGGGCATGGCAACGGGACGGAATTGCGGATGCTGTATCGCATACGCGCCAGCCTTATCGAGCGGGTCGCCTGTTTGCACATAGGCGTTGATCTCTTCATCTGAGTAGTCGCGCATGGGCACGTCGGTAACGCAGAGTTCCTTGAGGAGGAGTCCATCGCTGAGACGGAGCAGGGCAACCCCGGTGTAGACCTGATGCGTATGTCCGCGTAAACGGCTGAGCATCGTCATGGCCTCTGCATTGTCTTTTGGTTTGCCCAATATCAGGCCTTCATCCACAACTGCGGTATCCGCCGCGAGGATGATTTGATTCATATGAGCTGTGACAGCGCGGGCTTTGGTCTCAGCAAGCCTTAAGACGTACCCGGCAGGCGGTTCGTCGGGCCGCTGGCTTTCATCCACATCTGCAACATTCACGTAGAACAGCCAATCGGCGAGCGCAAGCAATTGGCGGCGGCGTGGGGAGTTGGATGCCAGCACGAGCACATGTTTCTCGGTCACGGGGAAAGATTCTAACACACCACCATCCCTACCCCCTCCGCCCCTAGCGGGGCACCTCCCCCAAATTCGAGAAAGCAAGTTTGTATACTGACTCAAATTCTGCTATCGAATTTGGGGGAGGACGGGTGGGGGTGGTACAATGCGAGAAATTGTCTCCTCACGAGGAGGTGGATGTGAAAGAACTGCAGGAACGGATTTTGCGAGATGGCCAGGTGCTTGGCGGGGGAATATTGAAGGTGGATAGTTTTGTTAATCATCAAGTGGACCCGCTTTTAATGGATGCCTGTGGAAAGGAATTTGCCCGGCGCTTCGCCCGCCTCGGCGCGACGAAGGTGTTGACTGCCGAGATCTCAGGCATTGCCCCGGCCCTGACGACCGCCATCCATCTCGGTCTGCCGGTGGTGTACGCGCGCAAGACCAAGCCGATCACCATGCCGGACCAGGTCTATCTTACCCTCGCCCCATCTCACACGAAAGGACGCATGGTCGAGTTGATCGTCTCGCCTGAATATCTGGCGCATGGCGAAAGGGTGTTGATCATTGACGACTTCCTTGCCAGTGGACAAACGATCCTGGGTTTGGCGCGATTAGCAGAAGCAGCAGGTTCCAGGATCGTCGGCGTCGGCGCGCTGATTGAAAAGACATTCGAAGGCGGACGCGACGCGCTAAAGTCGCTGGGTGTACCGATCGAGTCACTGGCGCGTATCACTTCGATGGAAGATGGCAGGGTTGTGTTCGGGGAACCTTCGTAGAACTAATGGAAGGGTCCCCTTCTTTGTAGAAGAGATTCTTCGCGGAGTTTATCCCGGGCAAAGCCGAAGGGCTCAGCATGACATGTCTTTGATGTAATGCGTCAACTACTTCAATATTTCACACCTCTGATCGGCTGGATATTCGCTCACATGAGTTTTGTCATTCCTGTAAAACGATTGCGTGAAACAGAGACGTTGATGGCTTTCCATCACCCGAAGCCTTCCTACGCGTTTCATGTCTTGCTCCTGCCGAAGAAAGTTATCCCTTCACTGAAAGAATTTGATCCTACAGATACAACTTTTCTCACGGATTTATATTCAACTGTGCAAAGTCTTGTGGATGAATTCCAGCTCCCTGCGTATCGTTTGATCCTCAATGGCGGGGAGTATCAGGATTTTCCGCAGTTGCATTTTCATCTTGTTTCCGACGTTCAACGTTCCAACCCTTCGACACGTGGCGCCAAGCAGCCACAGTCAGGGCAAGCTGTTTGAACGTTCAAACCTTTCAACAAATATGGACTCCATTGCCATTCTCGATTTCGGTTCCCAGTATGCCCAGATCATTGCGCGGCGCGTGCGTGAGGCGCAGGTGTATTGCGAGTTATTTCCGTGGGATGCGCCCATGGAAAAGATTCTCCTCAGTACGCCAAAAGGCTTCATATTGTCAGGCGGGCCGAAATCGGTTTATGAAGAGGGCGCGCCCCATATTCAGGACTTCATCTTTAAAACCGGTTTGCCAATTCTAGGGATCTGCTATGGCATGCAGGCATTAACTCACGCCCTCGGCGGGCAGGTGGATGCCTCCGCGCAGCGCGAATATGGTCCCGCCGAGATCGAGCCGGCAATGCGCGGCAGCATGCTCGACGTGATCTCCAAAGTGTGGATGTCGCACGGCGACCGCATCACGCGCATGCCTGAGGGATTCATCGTGCTGGCGAGGAGCGGCAACAGTCCCTTCGCGGCGATAGGGGATATGAAGCGCAAATATTTCGGCGTGCAATTCCACCCCGAAGTGCATCACACGCCGAATGGGGAGAAACTGCTCAAGCATTTTGTGATCGACATTTGTGGTGTGAAGCCGAATTGGACTCCCGCGTCCATTATCGAGGAATCCATCACGCGCATTCGCAGGCAGGTTGGAAATGAACCCTCACCTGCACTTGCGCCAGGTGCAAGTGTCGACAAAGCTCAGGGACCACGCGTGCTCGCGGCAGTGAGCGGCGGCGTGGATTCATCCGTCGCGGCGGCGCTTGTCCATAAAGCCATCGGTGACCAACTGGTGGCTGTTTTTGTGGATACGGGTCTTTTGCG
>DATDRD010000103.1:0-7085 GCA_035291925.1 Anaerolineales bacterium | reverse complement strand
CAAACAACAAAAGCTGATCGGCTGGCTGAAAGGTCACGACAAAGCCGTGCTGAAAGGTTCGAATGTGGATATCAGCCTTTCTATCAAGGAACGTCAATTCATCGAGTGCTCGGGAAAAGAGAACTTCCCCGATGGCGAGATCTTCACCGGCCCTGTGGAAGAATCGGTAAATGGATGGATCCGCTTTAGATATCCGGCCATCTTCAGTGGGCAGGAAATCCATGATATTGAACTGTGGTTCGAAAACGGCAAGGTGGTCAAAGAAAAAGCCAGCAAGAATCAGGAGCTTCTGACCTCTGCCCTCAATACCGATGCTGGTTCCCGCTACCTCGGCGAATGGGGCATTGGCACCAACTATGGCATCCAGCGCTTCACAAAGAACATGCTCTTCGATGAAAAGATTGGCGGCACGATACATTTCGCCGTCGGCGCGGGTTACCCCGAATCGGGAAGCAAAAACGAATCGGGCTTGCATTGGGATATGTTGTGCGACATGTCTGACGCTGAGATCACTGTGGATGGCGACCTCTTTTACAAGGATGGCCATACGGTCATCGGATGAGCGCGGGATTTTTCGAAGCGATCAGGCAGGGCAACAAGCAGGAGGTGGAACGCCGCCTCCGACTCAGCCCGAGCCTGATCCATGCCAGGGAGAACGGTCTCAGCCCAATCCTTGTTGCCGCCTACCACCTCGAACCGGAGATCGCCTCATTTCTCGCGGATAAAACCGTCACCCTGACAATCTTCGAAGCCTCGGCGACTGGCAAGCTCAACAACATCATACGACTGCTGGCGCGTGAGCCACAACTGGTCAATGCCTTTTCGGAGGATGGATTCCAACCGTTGGGTCTTGCGTGCTATTTCGGTCACTTCGAAGCGGCAGAGTACCTCGTCAAAGCAGGAGCGCTCATCAACTCCCCATCACGTAACGGTCTCAAAGCCGCGCCGATCCAATCCGCGGCCGCAGCGGGACATGTGAAAATCGTAAAAATGCTCCTTGAACATCGAGCAGACCCAAACGTCCGCGAACAGGGCGGTTACACTCCTCTCCACGCAGCGGCGCAAAACGGAGACGAAACGATGATCCGCGCTCTTCTTTACGGCGGCGCGGACCTGGATGTGAAAAGCAACGACGGCAAGACCCCACTCGATCTGGCAAGGGAAGCGGGACATACCAAAGCCGCAGAAATCCTTGAGGAGGGGATTACAAAACGCTTGAAGGCCTTGAAGTTGACAAAGCGGGAATAAACAAAAAAAGGACCAGCGCAGGGTGAACTGACCTGCTAAAAGGGAAGTGAAAAAAGCACCGCGGTTAGAACACGGATCAGGAGGTGCTTTTGTTATGACCATGCAATGATACGGCTGGAACTTTATTCTGCAATATTATTCTCAACGGACTACTTAACCCGTGAAGATTTCAGGAATCTGGGAAGAAACCGCGCTGCGGTAGAAGGATATCTCTATCGTATAGAACAGTTTCCTTTCCGCGCCTGGTGAGCTTGCGGGCAAGGTCCACATCTGCAAGGATTTCCTCTGCAGATTCATAGGCCGCGCTGCAAAGCACCACCCCTACGCTAATCTGCAATGCTGACCCAATATGCTTCTGCCACAGATAATTTTCCAGCTCATTTCCCACACGCCTGGCTATCCTATCCGGAATATCCTCATTGAAAATATCTTCAAGCAGGATCAGGAAAAGGCCTTCACTGAAACGGGAAATCGTGTCGGTGGGACGCAGGTTAGCCTTTAAACGTGTGGCCGTCTCACGCAAAAACTCGTTTAACCGGCTTTCGTCAAACAGCTCCTGCAGGGGTGCAATCGAATCCAGCTCGGCAAACAACACGCCAAAACGGTTGTAGCCAATCTGCTTTGCCCGCTGCAAGGAGTAAGTGAGGCGCACAGTAAAGAAGGAACGATTGTAAAGATGTGTGGGTTCATCCCAGGGCGGCTCCCGCATGGAACCGGGCGTGGTGCGCAAACGCTGGACCAGGTTGCTCAATTGATCCAGATTGACAGGCTTCAAGAGGATCAGGTCTGGCTCGACCGGCAGGCTGTCAGCGTCACGAGCATAAGCCGTAACCACCACCACTGGCACGGACTTGAGTCGCTCGTCGGCGCGCATTCGCTCCAGGATCTGCACGCCCGAAACGCCCGGCAGGTGCAGATCGAGCAGAACAATATCGGGCCTCACCGAATCCAGATGTTTCAGCGCCTCTTTACCATGCATCTCGATCTCAGTGTGGTAGCCAGCGATATCAAGCACGTGACGAAAGAGAGCTGCGATATCCCGGTCGTCTTCGACGATCAGGGCAAATGGCTTTTCCATATACTTCCTCCCGCTCGACATTTCCTAAACACTTAGAAAGTTTCACTGCCTCTAAAATAAGACCAGACGATCTCGTTACCAGGCATTCATTTGGCAAGTTTAGCCTAATTCCCCGCAAACAAAAATCTTAAGTCTATGACAAAATTCGCCTTTGGCATCAGTGCCAGAGGCAATTCATGTTCAGCTGCTGCCGCGAAAATTTCATGGTCTTGCCAATGTGCTGCCCATCAGGATTCCATCCGCCCAGTACAAGCCTGTATCTCCCGACGGTAACAGGTCATAGGTCGCGATCCCTTCATAAGGCAAACGCTCAAGAACAGTCACACGCGCGCCATCCAGAAGGTCACCCACTTTGAGATCGCCCAACGCCCGCCCATTGGCAGTTGGGTGGCCTGGGGAAGCCCAAAGTTCGCGTCCATCGCCCAGGACCACATGAACCATTTGATGGCTGGCGGGCACCTCCACTCGCACGGTTATCAAAATCGTGGCAGGGACGCGTTCGCCTGACGCGTTCATAGTCCAGACCAAAGAGCCGAGGCGCAGGTCTTCCACGGCAACAACTCCCAGAGGTGTATCAATGCGAGTACCGGCGGCCAGACAAATCGGACAGGTCGGGAAACCGGGATCGCGTTTTACGATATCAATGAAACCGTTGCCATCAATCGTCCCTGTAATTATGAAACCTCCCTGACCTTCCATTCCGGTCTGTATTTGGAACTGGTATGTATCGCCAGCCAGCTCAAAGAAAATAGCGGCCAGTTTCTTGTGTTCGCGATAGATAAGCAATTTCTGTTCGTCGTTGAAAGCTGTCTGTCCGCCCAGTCCATTGTGATTCAGGATGGCCTGGAACTCCTCCGGGTTGGACTGTAATTCTGGAAAACGTTGCTGAGCCAGAACCATCTCATCTTCACGGGCGATCGGATAATAGTCGGGATCGCAAAAGAAGAAATCTGGAAATTGCTCCAGCACACGGTACTTCAATTCAGTTGGAGAAAGGGTGGAGGATGGAAGTGTTGGAATAAGTGTCGCGGGTACTGGCGTCGGGGAAGGCCCTTCTGTGGGAGGTGGGCCTGCTGTCTCTGCTATTACAGTGCTCATCACCGCGGTGATTTCTATGGGTGTGGACTCGCCACTCGCTGGAATGATCTGCCCACATGCGGAGAGAAACACCACGAGAATCATCGTGAAGGCAATTATTTTTTTCATAGAGGCCTCTTACCCTGAGGACTTTCGCGCAAAGCAAAATGTTCCCCTCTACGACATTTTGAGAAGTTTCGCGCAGGTTGCTTAATAAGAAAGCCCTATTGCAGGGCTTATAGCTCCTCGCCGAGGACTTGAACCTCGAACCTAGCGGTTAACAGCCGCCCGCTCTGCCAATTGAGCTAGCGAGGAAGGCGACGGGGATTATACCCTAAGGGAGGGGTGTGTCAAGAAAGAGTTCCCAGGCGGCTATTTAGTTCATCTTTTGAGTAGTTGATATAGGCGATGCCGCGTTCTCGCAATAGCTCAATGAATTCCAATCGAGACAATCCCAGTAATTTCCCTGCCTTGCCCGAAGAAATCTTGCCTTCCGAGAAAAGGGAAAGCACCAGCCATTCCGAAATGCGGCGCTGGATCTCGTCCTGGCTCGATCCCAGGTTGAGCAGATTGCTTGGAACGCGGACGCTACAAGTGGTTTCAGCCATTGGAAACTCCTTGTTTCTCGATAAACGTAAGATGTCAAAGTTCAATCTGAAACCAGTACAACATCGTAATTGGCCTCAACCTACCCTATCCTTCGCTGACGCCGTTGTGCCCCTTATCTAAACAGTATTGACTTTAGCCTTCTACTTCAACATTAGTTTTTCTCTCAACCAGGCTATTCTATCCAGGGTCGCCTCTTTATTGAGGCCATGACCCGCCTGATACCATTTTATCTCCTTTGGCTCTTTCGCCGCCGCAGAAAATTCTTCCGCCCGTTCCCGCGCCACGTGAGGATCATCCGTCGCGAATTGAAAGAGAATGGGCGCCGGGGAAAGATTCGAGACATGGGCGATCGGATCCATCTCGGACATTTGGCGGATAAACGCTTCCCGTGCCTCGCCCTCCAATTTTGGGAGATACAGGTACCAGTCCGGGAAGCGAGGCGTTGCCGCCATAACGACAAAATGCGTCGGACGCTGATCCAGGCTTCCGGCCAGCACGCCATACATCCCTCCGAAGTCATGGCCAACATAGGCAAACCGCTCGGAATCTACTTTTGGCTGAGACAAAAGCAAATCCATCGCGCGGCGAAGGTTCACGACTTCTTCCACTGAATTCCGCACATCATCTTCCTGCGTGCGTTTGATAAAGAAATCAGGATCGGACCACAGAGTTTCGACCAGGAGACAAACTGCGCCGCTACTCGTCATCTCTTTGGCTTCCTCTTCAAATTGACTGCGATTCGAATCGCCCGACTCCGGCTCATACCAGTGGACATATAGAATGGCGGCATAAGGGCCTTCGCCCTCAGGCTGAAATAGCTCCGCAACACGGCGATAACCGAAAGGCGTTTGCATGACCAGCAATTGACTCTCAATGCCCTCCTGTGTTTGTTTGCCGATCACGCGCAAATCTTTTGATTCAAATTTTTGATAGTTCCGCATTTGGGTCAACATGGTTGCTCCATCTCACCTGGATATTCCAATTATATTTGAGTTATCGTTCTTGACACCCTTCTCCAGAAGTGTATAATCACGCCCAATAAGACAGCGTGAAGATAAGTAGCTATTCAACCCGCAAAGCGCAGAGAGCCGTCGGTCAGTGCGAGACGGCCGGGTAGATGGTGAAATCCCCTTCACCCTTGCCCTGAGTTTATCGAAGGGAATGTCATTCTCGCAGGAATAAGTCAGAACTCTGACTTATTGTAAGAGGATCGGGTTGCGCCCGTTAAAACGCAAGTCTGAGATTATTGCCGTGAACGACCTCACCCCGGCCCTCTCCTGAAAGGAGAGGGGGTAATAATGAAAGCAGGTGGCACCACGAGACGCCCCCTCGTCCTGCAAATGGACCGGGGGCGTATTCTTTTCCGCACGGAGGTGCAAAATGCTTGACTTGAATCTTATTCGTGAACAGCCCGACCTTGTCCGAACGGCGCTCAAGAACCGCCAGATGGATCCCTCTCCTGTAGATGACATCCTAAGGCTGGATGAAAAACGCCGCTCCCTTCTCACGCAAGTAGAGACTTTAAAGGCTGAACGGAACGCAGTTTCCAAGGAAATTGGAAGGATAAAGGATGCCACGGAGCGCGAGGAGAAGATCGCCGCGATGCGCGAAGTCGGTGAGAAGATTGCCGCACTCGATAAGGAAGTTGCCGAAGTCGAAGCTGAGCTGAATTCGATACTATCAGCCATGCCTAATATCCCGGATGCACGTACACCAGTCGGCACGAGCGAGGATGACAATGTTGTACTCCGCACGATCGGCCAACTCCCTGAGTTCGACTTTGAACCAAAGCCGCATTGGGATCTCGGTCCCGCGCTCGGCGTTATTGACTTTGAACAGGGTACGAAGATAACCGGCTCACGCTTCTACGTGTTGAGCGGCGCGGGCGCGCGGTTGCAGCGGGCATTGATCGCCTTCATGCTCGATCTGCACATTCGACAAGGCTACACGGAAAAGTACCTTCCCTTTATGGTCAAGACGGCAACTGTCTTTGGCGCCGGTCAACTTCCGAAATTCGCTGATAATCTTTACAAGGATCACGAAGAGGATCTTTACTTCGTGCCGACTGCAGAAGTACCGCTCACCGGCCTGCACATGGACGAAATCCTGGATGAAGCGCAATTGCCCCTGCTATACACGGGATACACACCCTGCTTCCGCCGTGAAAAGATGAGCGCCGGACGCGATGTGCGCGGCATCAAACGCGGCCATCAATTTGACAAGGTCGAGATGTATATGTACGCCAAACCCGAAGAGTCGGATGCCTTGCTGGAAAAGATGCGCGAAGACGCCGAAGCAACTTGCGCCGCGCTGGGTCTTACCTATCGAGTGAAGCAGCTTTGCACGGGCGATATTGGCTTTGGCTCGGCCATTACATACGATATCGAAGTCTGGGCGCCGGGATGCAACGAGTGGCTGGAAGTTTCATCTGTCTCGAACGTGCGCGACTTCCAGGCACGCCGTGCGAATATTAAGTACCGCCCCGCGGATGGAGGCAGGTCGCGCTTCCTCCATACACTCAACGGATCGGGACTCGGACTCCCCCGCACGCTGATCGCTGTTATGGAACAGTACCAGCAAGCTGATGGTTCGATCGTCGTGCCCGAAGTGCTCCGTCCGTGGATGGGCGGAGTGGATGTGATTGGATCGTAGGCACTTATGTCCTGGGCATACGAGCATACCAGTATGCTCAGGACAAACTCTGAGGAATCATGCCAACCTGGCCTCAGCTCGCGCTACAAGTCGCACTTGAAACCCTTACACTTTTTGTTCTGCTTGTCGGGCTTTTGGGATTGATCGTACCGGTCTTTCCTGGCCTGACAATCATGTGGCTTGGGACTCTGGTCTACGCGCTCATCCGAAACGCAGCAGGCAAAATGACAGGCTGGGATTGGTTCCTGTTTGCCCTGATTACCCTCCTCATGATCGCTGGGAATATCGCGGATAACCTGATCATCGCGCGCAAAATGCGCGATAAATACATCCCATGGAGTTCCATCCTGTTTGCCTTCACGGCAAGCATCATTGCGAGCATCTTCTTTACCCCTCTGATCGGTCTTGTCGCGGCACCGGT
>DATDRD010000102.1:0-3235 GCA_035291925.1 Anaerolineales bacterium | reverse complement strand
GCGGCTTGTTCACTCAACTCAACGGCAACGCGGGTCGCGGGTCCCTGTGACTCGTTCACAAAATCAATGTTCAGGGCATGTTCCTTTGGGAAATTGAACGGATGGTCGTAGGATACATTTGCCTGTTCAAGCGTGAACCATCCACTCGTCCCTTTGCCACTGCCATCGATTTTTACTTTTTCAACGATCATTGTGCACATTTTCAAGTTCCTTTCCACATGTCATTGCGAGACCCCAAAGGGGTCGTGGCAATCTCATAATTCCAGAAACCTTCACCTGGAAGGTGCGATGAGATTGCGATGAGACTGCTTCGTGGCGCTGGCGGCGCCACTCGCAATGACAATTAGATATTCAAATACTTCTCCAGAAACGCAAAGATCTTTTGCCAGCCATCCACTGCCTGTTCCTGGCGATAGTTGGGACGATGGTAGTAAAAGAATCCGTGACCGGCTCCGGGATACATGTGAAATTCATGCGGCTTTCCATGCTTTCTGAGTTCAGCCTCATGTTGTGCCACCTGCTCCGGGCTGGGACTGCTATCCTCTTCGCCAAACAATCCCAATATGGGGCAGGGCAGGTCTTTGGTGTAATCGATCGGCGCGACAGGATGTTTTGATGACAGATGTTCCTGGGACATCACAACGCCTCCGCCCCAACAGTCCACAACCGCGTCAAAGCCCGAGGCGCGGCAGGCTGTCAGATAAGCATGTCTGCCGCCTGAGCATGTGCCTAATATCCCCACTTTGCCATTGATATAAGGTAAAGAACGGACAAATTTCATGGCACCGGCAAGATCGCCGACAGCCTGCTCATCAGGGATGCCGCCATCAGCGCGAACTTTGGCAGCGACATCTTCAGGCGTCCCATGACCGGCGCGAAAATACAGGTTGGGTGTGATCGTCACATATCCGTGCTGCGCAAATTTGTAAGTTGCCTCGCGGTACCATTCATCCCAGCCAGGCATGTGATGCGCCAATACCATGGCAGGGAATGGTCCCGGTCCGAGTGGCCGGGCAAAATAGGCGTTGATCCATTCGCCATTCGCACCGGGAAGTGCGGTTGTTTCTGCCAACACGCCTTCATACATATTAGTTTGATACATGAATGCACTCCTTTGGGTGAGGTGTCTTTAGGTGAGGTTAAGCTTATTATACAGCGTGGCTGATGCAATTCGAATATCTTGCTCGGAGTGCTTAAATCAAAAACATATGTCATTCTCCCGAAGGAAATCGGGACGATGTGAGCGAGCCGCTTTGCTCAGGGTGACAAATCCTGCCTGTTCAGGGCGAAATTTTTCGTTATACTTCTCCCATGGAACTCTCTGCTGCCATCCATTTATTAGGCGACATCCTCGGGGAGGTGATTGGAGAACTCGAATCGCCGGAACTGTTCAACACTGAGGAACGCATCCGTGCCGCGGCAAAGGAGCGTCGGAGTGGAAATGTGGAAGCGGGGAACCAGCTTGAGGCTGAGATCGAAGCGCTGGATGTCGATGCCGCGCGTGCCGTCTCTGCCGCGTTCACCACTTATTTTGATCTGGTCAATCTTGCCGAAGAATATTATCGTGTCGAGCAACTGCGCGAACGCGAAAGCATGCTTTCCCCCAAACCGCTCGATGAATCCGTCGGTGATGCGATTGCCACGCTGAAGAAGGAAGGGGTCAGCCCCGGGAAAATGCAAGCCCTGCTCAACGCACTTTCGATTGAGCTGGTGCTCACGGCGCATCCAACCGAGTCCCGCCGACGGACCGTGGTCTCCAAACTTCAGCGGCTTGCACGCCTGCTCGATCATCTTTCAAGCCTTCGTCTCCCGCCGCGCGAGCAGGAGAAAACCCGTTCGGGAATCCATGCCGAGGTGGCAGGGTTATGGCTGACCGATCGCGACCGTACGGCGCGCCCGGCTGTCACGGATGAAGTGCGCACCGGATTGTATTTTGTGGAGACTGTCTTTTGGGACACTCTGCCTGTTCTTTATAGTGACCTTGAATACGCGCTTGCGTCTCACTACCCCGAAGTTAAGCCACCGCCAAACTGGCTTCGCCTTGCCTCATGGATGGGCGGCGACCGCGATGGCAATCCCAATGTGACTCATGAGGTCACTGCTGAGACACTCCGCCTGCATCGCGGTCTGGCAGTGGAGAGTCACCGCCGCACCCTGCAGGATCTGGCCCGCCGCCTTAGCATCAGTAGTGACCGCCTGCCGCCTTCACCTGAACTCACAGAGTGGATCGAAGCGCGCCGTCCGCTTCCACCGCATGTGGCCTACATCGAAGATCGTTATGCCATGGAGCCTTACAGGCTTGTGCTTTCCCTGCTTGCGACAGATCTGGCAGAGGCCTCACGCGATGAGATGACCGCGCGTTTGCTCGAGCGGACACCGCATGAGGCGCGCATCACATTGCGAGATTTGCTCAAACCGATCAAACTCATCGCCGGGAGTCTGCCTGCCTCCCTGACACAGGATGAAATACAAAAAGTTCGCCATCAATTGCACATCTTTGGGCTGCACGCGCTGCGACTGGATATTCGCGAAGAATCGTCCCGCTATAACTCCGCACTGGCGGAAACACTGCGCGCCCTGGAGATCGCCTCGGATTTTGAAGAAATGCCGGATGATGAAAGGCTCTTGCTTCTGACAAAACTGCTGTCGAATCCTTTACCCGATCTTTCGACCCACCCGGGCGTGACTCCGGCTACGGCTGAGACCTGGGCGTTGTTCCAACTTATGGCGCGGGTGCGCGACGTGTACGGTGTGGAGCTGTTGGGGCCAGTCGTTATCTCCATGTGCCGGTCTGCGGCTGATGTATTGAGTGTGTTGCTGCTTGCGCGCTGGACAGGCTGTGACGAGGGTCTGCAAATTGTCCCACTCTTCGAGACGATTGAAGACTTGCACGCCGCGCCATCCATTTTTGAAGATCTGTTTACCCTGCCGCTCTATCGCGAACATCTCACTACCTGTGCGGATGAACAGATGGTGATGATCGGTTATTCAGACAGCAACAAAGATGGCGGGTATGTTATGGCAAACTGGGCTTTATATCAGGGCCAGGAGAGCATAACGAAAGTCGCTCAAAATCACAGGATCACGCTCACAATCTTTCATGGCCGCGGCGGGACGATTGCGCGCGGAGGCGGACCCGCCAATCGAGCCATCCGCGCCCAGCCTGCTGGCAGTATCAATGGTCGTTTTCGTCTCACGGAGCAGGGCGAGACCATTGCCGCCCGTTATTCCAATC
>DATDRD010000101.1:0-2423 GCA_035291925.1 Anaerolineales bacterium | reverse complement strand
CCTCTCGAACAGGGTTGCCTTTCAGCGCGATGGCAGGTTGGTTGTCGAGCCTGTCGAGACACTCCCCAGGTAAGATCGTTGGCTTTCCCTGCACCCTTGTCGCATTTACTGCCCAAGTCCTTGATTGCTTTGGGCTTCGTTATTGCTTGCCAACTCGCCCGACTTGGATAGCCTCACATGCGCTTCGTGTTCCTCAAGCGGCGTCCTGAGCCTGTCGAAGGGTCGCAGGTTTGCTTCCGGCTTCCTCCAGACCTCATCTCGCGATGACGCCCTTGCCTTCTGCTAATGGTTGATGCAATCCGCCTTCGGCGTCCATAAGGGTCTTTCACCCTCTAGTCAACGCCCATGCTGGACGCACAAACAAATACACCCTCATTGAGGGTGTATTTGTTTGTTGGATGTACTTGGATTGTAGGAAGTCGAAATTGCTTGCAAAACTTTTAGTTAAGGGCCCGACTCACCTCCGCACATTAGGATTCTCATTACGCGCCTCCGCGCTCATGCCTATTGGGTGATAAGTCGGCTCATTATAGAGCGGCTGCGAAGTGGCAGCAGTTGTCGGCTTGGGCGAAGGACGCGGAAATGACGAAGCTGGATTGCGGATGGATTCATTGGCAGTGCGGTAGGAAGACCTGTTGTGAGCATACTGTGATGGACCCGCCTCCGCAAGTGTGAAGAGACGTTCGCCTGCGATCGAAAAAGTGTTAATCAGCAGGACACGGATAAAGAGCACCATGGCAGCAACAAAGACAGGCACAAACTTCATCATGGCTGTCTGACCCAGGAGAACGCCACCTTCGGCGCTGTGCTTGAGGATAGCCACAGAGACTCCCCACCAGGTAAGCATGGCGTTGAAGGCTGCCGCCAGGAACCAGGCCGCAAAGAGATACCAGACCTCGGCGGGTTCGTCACGTCCCTTTTCAGGAGTGAAGATGCGCGCGATCCCCGCAAAATCTATGCCGCAGAAGGCAAATGCGAGGATGGTTGCCCATGGGAGGGGGCCAAACGATAAGTCTCCCAGGATATCTCGCAGTGCGAAGGAAGTACTGGAATAATTGAATACCTCAAAGGCAAGCAGGGCTACAAAGATGATCGCGCCAAAGATCAATCCTCGATTTTGGGCCGCTCCCTCAAAGAGGGGGAGCAAGCCAAGTCGCATTGAACGGTTCATGGTAACCTCCTGTGGTCCTCCTGAGCGAAGTCGAAGGGCCACAAAACACTCTCGGAAGCGATTTCCAAAGTATAGAACATATGTTCTATTATGTCAAGGTCTAAATTTAAATTGGGTTGAAGTGCGTTCCCCCGGCCTTCCGCTTTATGGGGATTCGGTTAATCCTCTGCGGACGACATCCAGTGTTTGCAGAGCGGTGAGATTGCGCCACGGCCACGCGCTTTTCATCCGAACAGGGTCATCGAAGAAGTTGCGCGCGAACGTCAGGTGAAAGTTATCAGGGCTGAGACCGTGGTTGGATAAAGGTTGAACAGCCGCCCAAAAATTCCACAGCGGGATATCGTATTCATACGCGATCTGCGCGATCGTTGCATTGATGCTGTGATCACCTTCCAGGTTGTCGGCTTTTGTGGCGATGATGGGCAGCGCGCCTGTTTCAATGATGCGGTCGAGCACGCGGCGCATATATTTGTCGTATTCTTCGGCAGGCTTTTCAGACCACCAGGTTTCCATGCTGACAAAAACAACTGATGGCCTCCACACGCGCAGTTCACAGTCAAGCGGCGATTCATTTTTGTTACATGACTTTGGGTCGGCGCGTAAAGGTGATATCACTGCCGCGGCGTTGAAACCTCCCTTTACGGCGAGGCTCGCGCGCGAATAGGAACCCTGGTAGTAATCAATGGTCCGCTGAAGATGGGCATATTCATCGCCAAGGCTGAACTCCCCGGGCTTGTCAAAGACTGAGAGAAAATAAGTGGAAACATTCTGGCAATCGCCAATGATCGAGAAATGTGTGGGGTCATTGCCCAGCTCCAAGCCCCCCTGATAGATCTCACGCGCGCCGTCGCTCACACCGGTCGGCACGGCGGGCATTTGCATCCACGCCTCTTCTGCGAGCGGGGGTTTGGTAACTGTTGGCGCGGGAGTGGACGTACCGGTCGCGGGCAGGTCGGTTGCCTGTTTAACGGGAACGGACTCGGGCTGGGTCTGATGCGGTTCCTCAGTCGCTTGAATAGAGACTGCTGGCAATGTCCTCTGCCCGGTTGAGCATGAGGCAAGCAGGGTCGATATCAGGAAGAGAAAAAAGATTTTGTGTTTCATAATTTGATTATCGGCATAGCGTTTGAATGGCTGCGGCGATTGCACCGGAAAGCGTCGCTTCGCCATCAGGTGTGAGATGGATGGCGCTGTTCGTGAACTCCTGCATGGGGACGAGATCCCACAGGTCGAGATAGTGCCAGTTGCGCGC
>DATDRD010000100.1:0-3281 GCA_035291925.1 Anaerolineales bacterium | reverse complement strand
CCATTTAGCTAGAATCGGCGGCACCAGGCATTCATCTAGTCGTAGTGGGATGATAAAAATAGTGCCAAATGGTTCTTCTAAAGCTACATTGCATAAATCGGAGCATATCGCACAGCGTGACCGGATAATATCGCACACAGTGACCGGTTGATATCGCACAGTTAAATCGGTCGATGTCGCACAGTCATAGGGGAAGGAAAGCACTGGAAAACTCATGTAATCGGGGTACGCTATTTTCTTGAAAAAAAAGGAGATAGGTATGCCCAAGGAGCATTTGCCAGTGCGCAAGATACGAGAAGTATTACGATTAAAAAACGAGGGGTTTTCCAACCGAGCAATTGCCCGGGTCTGTAAGGTTTCCAACAGCACAGTGGGGGAATATTTGGAGAAAGCCAAGCAAGCGGGATTGAGTTGGCCGTTACCAGAAGGCATGGAAGAAGAGACTTTATACCAGAGTCTGTTTTTGGAAAAAGGCACCTCTTCCCAGCCGGTCGCGCTACGCGCTCCCGACTGGGAAGAGGTGCACCGCGAGCTGTCGAAGCGTGGTGTGAGCTTGCGATTGCTGTGGCAAGAGTACCGTGAGAAGAATCCAGACGGATATGGGAAGACACAATTTGGAGAACACTATCAGCGCTGGAATCAAACACATACGAATACAATGCGCTTGCCGCATAAAGGTGGCGAAGAAATGGAGGTGGATTACGCTGGGATGACCCTGCCGATCACGAACCCTGAAACGGGAGAGATCTCGCAGGCACAGGTGTTCGTGGCGGTATTGCCAGCGAGCAGTTACACGTATGCAGAAATCCAGCCATCACAGGAATTGGTTCATTGGCTCGGAGGTCATGTGCGTGGGTTTGAATTCTTTGGGGGTGTACCAAAGATCCTTCGTCCGGATAATCTCAAGTCGGGGGTGAAAACACCGAACCGCTACGAACCTGAACTCAATCCCAGTTATCAGGAATTGGCTGAGCATTATCAGATCGCGGTTCTCCCGGCGCGCGTGCGCAGACCAAAGGACAAGGCTCATGTTGAGAACAGCGTGCAGAATGTTGAACGCTGGGTACTCGCTCCGCTGCGCAATCGCACCTTCTTCAGTCTGGGTGAAGCCAATCGTGCAATCGAGCCGCTGCTTGCCGCGCTCAATCAAAAGGAAATGCAGCACTTGGGAAAATCGCGCCTTGAGTTGTACGAAGAACTGGATCGACCCGCACTGCGTCCATTGCCTGAACGCCCCTATGAATTTGCGATTTGGAAGAACGCCAAAGTGAACATCGACTATCACATTGTTTTCGAGGGTCACTTCTACAGCGTTCCACATACTTTGATCAGGCAGGAAGTGCGTATTCGCGCCAGTGAAGGCATGGTGCAGGTATTTCACCACGGTAGGCAGGTATCCATCCATGCCCGCAGTCGAACACAGGGGCGGTTTTCAACCCGTGCCGAGCACATGTGTCGCCACGGCGCCACGGCGACGCCCGCCAACCATCGTTTTGTTTTGAATGCAGATGGGAACTGGTTTCAGAAAGAAGCTGAAAAGATCGGACCGCAAACAGCCGCCTACTTCACCGTTCTGTTGAAATCCCGACCCTACCCTCAACAAGCCTATCGCACCTGCCTCGGCATTCTTGATCTGGCGCGAAAACACTCTCACGCCAAATTGGAAATTGTTTGCGAGCGCCTCTTGCCTGCTCACTTACTCTCCTACAAGGATGTCAAAGCTGAGTTGGAACGTTTGACTGCCAACCTTCCGGTTGAAGCTCTTCCCGTTCACGAAAATGTGCGCGGGCAATCTTACTATCACTAAAAGGAGTCATCATGTCTGTGCAAGTCTTGTACGACCAACTGATCGAACTACGCCTGCCCACTTTTTTGGAAGCCTTGCGTGAGCAGCAAGCCAATCCTCAATATACCGAACTCACTTTTGAGGATCGTCTCGCCTTGCTCACCGATCACGAATGTATCCGACGCCGAGAGAGCCGCATTCAACGCAATATCCAGTCCGCTGCCTTTCCTATGCAGGCTGCCTTCGAAGATATCGATTTCTCTCCGTCCCGCAGTTTGGATCGTCGTTCCATTCTTGAACTCGGTCAATGCAACTGGATCACTTCACGCCACAACCTGCTCGTGCTGGGTCCGACCGGCAGCGGCAAATCTTTTATCGCCTCTGCTTTTGGCAATGTGGCTGCCAGGCATGGTTTCACCGTTCGCTACCAGCGCACCTCGCGCTTACTTCATGCATTGACCCTGGCTCGAGCCGATGGATCTTTCACCGCGCTGTTGCGATCTTTGGCAAAGATCAGCCTCTTGATCATCGATGACTGGATGCGTGATCCCATCACACTCTCCAACGCACAGGATATTCTTGAAGTTTTGGATGATCGTTTTGGACATACCGCGACGCTGATCGCTTCTCAGGTCCCCGTTTCGGATTGGCATTTACGTATCCCTGATCCTACCCTGGCTGACGCCATTTTGGATCGCCTGGTTCACAATGCTCAGCGCATCGAATTGAAAGGAGAATCTCAACGAAAACTTAGAGCTGGCCGGTCCATGCCGAACACTTAGAGTACAATCCCACCACCAGCGCTTTCCTCTCCTCTCACTGTGCGATATTATCCGGTCACGCTGTGCGATATGACCGATTTACACAGCTTTTCGGTGACTTGCTTCGTTAAGTCAGAAATTGGATGTAAAACAGACTCTAGGGGTCTATTCAAAAATTTGTTACTCCGAAGACTTGCCATTGCCTCATCAAAATATTCTGCTGAAACGGAAGGAGCCTGATACTTCTTCAAGCTAGCCAACTTTCCAGTAAGGGCTTTTCCTGTTGCAGGACTACCAAAGTCGAAACTTTCTAGTCGTAGGGGAATGATATTGCGCTTGCTATCAATGGCAATTTCTATTTCGCGCCGTAGCCAGTCGTCAGGCTCGCTACAGCGTTCAACAGCAGACGGAGTTAATACCACAATGAAATGAGCACGCGACTTAATGTTTTCTATGATAGCTTGTTCAAAATCCCCGCTTGGAATGCTTTTGTAATCAAGGAACACATCGTAATTGTGATGTGTTAGGTCTTGGTAAATGCTTAAAGCCCAAGGAAAATCCGTGCGTCTATAACTGATGAAAACGGTCTTTTCGATGCGCGCGGTCATGGGATACCCCCTCTGCCTTCGGCATCTCCCCCAAAGACGACAATGACAATTTGGGAAGCGGAGTCGAGGGTTGGTGTGTCGGATTTGGGGGAGAACATGGGATGAGAATTTGGGATGCGGAGTCGG
>DATDRD010000099.1:0-2033 GCA_035291925.1 Anaerolineales bacterium | reverse complement strand
TGCATATTTCCTCAATGTCCTTGGTCCCATTACGCCTTTCCTAAAAGAAGAACTCCGGTTATCTTATACAGTTAGCAGCTTGCATTTCACGGCGTTTGCAGTGTGTATTTTATTAATTGGTGTAGGCGGGCACTTGCTGGTGCAGCGTATCGGTCGGTGGCGGTCACTGTGGATCGGAGTCATCGGGATGAGTTTAAGTGCCCTGCTCTTATTGGCTGGCAAGATCGCGGTCATCACCATCGGGGCTTCTTTTCTCATGGGGCTGGTCGGTTCCCTGATCCTTGCCATTGTCCCTGCTGCTCTTTCTGATGGACATGGCGAGCTGCGCGCTGTGGCACTATCGGAAGCGAATATGATTTCGTCGGTTGTAGCTGCCGCCGCGCCCCTGATGGTAGGATGGTTTGCGCATTCTATCGGTGGCTGGCGACCCACCTTCTTTGACGGGTTCTTGCTGAATATCGGTCACTGATCACTATTTGTAGTGCCGAGGGGGAGATTTGTTGAGCCTGCGAAATCCCCCGTAGCGGGAAACTCGCGACCAGGGGCCTTGCAATTTTACTGGAATCAAAAAACCCGCTGTCAGCGGGTTTTGTAGTGCCGAGGGCGAGATTTGAACTCGCGACCAAGGGCTTATGAGTCCCCTGCTCTACCACTGAGCTACCTCGGCGTTGTTAGAGCGCCGCAAATATTACTATGGGAGGATACGTTTGTCAACACGCGCATTGAAATAACGGTCTGAGATATAATTGAGGGCAGGAGGCTTGCATTCATATGAAGATCCTCGTCCTCAACAAAGACTGGATGGAACGCACGGTCATCCAACAGGTATTGCAATCCAATGCACATGAGATCATCCCGGCAGAGAACAGCGAGACCGCCATGCAGCTCCTTCAGGAGGGGGACATACGCTTCATTATCGCAGACCGCGCCACCACAGATATGGATGAAAAACAGTTCATCCAGCGCGTGCGCGACGCCAGAGCTCCCTACCATATCTACATTTTATTGATCACGGCCAAACTCCAGGAAACCGATATCATCACCCCGCGTACAGGCGTGGACGATTACCTGCACAAGCCGATCGTTCCCATCGAACTCAAATCACGCGTCCAGCTTGGCGAACGCATTCTTGGTCTCGGGGATGATCTCGAACAAGTCAAAGATACTCTTAAGAATTTGGCGATATTCGATCCGCTCACGGGCCTGGTGAACCGGAGGGCTTTCCTGGCATTATCCCGCGGCGAACTTGAACGCACCCGTCGCGGGCAATCCCCGCTGAGCTTGATCGGCCTCGGGATCGATAATTTTGGATCCATCAAGGAGCATTACGGCGAGGAAATTGGAAACGATGTGTTGAAAGTGGTCGCACAGTGCCTGCGCGAGAAAAGCCGCCAGTACGATGGTCCCGCGCGTTATGAAGAGGCCACATTCCTGCTGGTCCTCCCAGGCGTCATCGGGCAGGATGCGGAAAAAATCGCTGGACGTATTCTCAAAGGCATTCTTAACACCCAGGTTTCGTTAATGGACGGGACCCCTGTGAACATACATATCAGTGCAGGGATCGTCTCAGCGACGCACATTTCGGCCTCAATCGAGATGGCTGAATTGATCGGACACGCAACTGAGGCTCTCGCACATGCCAGGCGTGAGGGGGGCAATCAGGTGCATACGGTATTCGTTTAGGTGGATCTTGCCGCCGAAGTCGGGCCCACATGGGGGTGCCACACAAAGACTTCGGACTCCAAAGACTTTTTATAAAAAGAATTGCAGCAGAAACAACGCAATCATGCCTGCGATGATCGTGATCAGCGTATTTTTGCTGAACCACGCAACCAGCACCGCAATCACACCTGCGAGCAAACGGTAGTTATCGAGTGCAAGATGCAAGGCTCCATCGTGCAGGAATAATTCAGGGAAGACAATGGCAGAAAGCACCGCAGGCGGGACGTAATGCAAAGCCCTCCGCATCGTTTCCGGGATCTGAAACCTTCCAAACAGATAGATGAGTGAGAACCGCATCCCAAATGTGATCA
>DATDRD010000098.1:0-5351 GCA_035291925.1 Anaerolineales bacterium | reverse complement strand
TACAGATCGGGCATATCCACGCCTGTTTCCATCAACTCCGCGCACGTCCGCAGTGCGGATGGGTTCGTGTTCGATGTACGGAAGCCAAGCGTATCCGTGATAATACCTGTCAGTAATGCTGCGGCGATCGGTTTGGTGATCTCAAATCCCCATTCGGGTAAATGTTTGGTCAGGATAGCCGCCGTAGCAACTTCTTCCGCTTCAATCAGGTTTAGTTTTCCGAATTTTTCGTTGGTCGTGTGATGATCAATATTGATATCCGGATGGCCGAAATTCTCAAAGACTTTTCCGAGGCGCTTGAAATCGGCGCAATCCACTGCAATGAATGTATCATACTCCCCCTTCGGTTCTTTGACAATCAATTCACTTCCCTCCAAGTGACTGTAGGCGGAAGACACACCATCCACCAGGACCATTTGCACGGATTTTCCAGCATTTTGCAGGGCTAATCCCAAACCGAGAAGGGAACCTACCGCATCGCCATCCGGTCGGACGTGCGAAGCGATGACAATATTATTTGATTTTTCCAGCCGTTCCTGGATGGCCTCTATAATCTCTTCATTCATTGTATGTAAGTTCCTCTTAATTCTGTTTTGTTATTCCTGCCGCAAACGTAGTTTATTTCTTTTTTCGTAATTCGGCAAGGACTCTTTCGATGTGGTCCGCGTTCTCAGGCGTCATATCCCAGTGAAAGCGCAGACGCGGGAAGGCGCGCAGTTCCACGCGTGAGGCGAGAGTCCGCCTGATGAAACCGGAGGCAGACTCAAGCCCCGCAAGAACGTCAGACGAGCGCGAGACTCCTTCCACCGCGGAGACATAAACATCCGCATAGGCAAGTTCTTTATCTATCTTTACGTCTGTGACATAGATTTGTTTCAAACGCGGATCGTTAAGCTCCCGGATGAGCATCTCCGAAAGATCCTGACGAATGCGATCTGCAATGCGCTGAAGACGAATTCCTGAGGGCATGCTACCAATTTATTTTCAGGATGTTTCGAGAATGTAGCATACCAACTGATCGCCGACCTGGATATCGTTGAAGCTCTTGAAACCAACGCCACATTCATATCCCTGCTTGATCTCTCTTACATCCTCTTTCTCATGGCGCAAGGAGCCCATATCACCTTCATAGATCAGATCGGTCCCGCGGAAGAGACGCACTTTCGCGTTACGACGCAGTTCACCATCGGTTACTCTGCATCCCGCCACTTTACCAAATTTGGACGCGGAGAATACAGCCAGCACCTGCGCGCGACCCATGATTTTCTCTTTAACTTCCGGCTCGAGCATGCCCTTGAGGGCTTTCTCGATATCCTCCGTCATGCGGTAAATGATCTCATAAAGGCGAATATCAACGCCTTCTTTTTCAGCCACACGACGGGCAGAGACATCCGCCTGCACATTAAAGCCGATGATGATGGCATGAGACGCTGACGCAAGCATCACATCGTTCTCGCCGATATTGCCCGTTTCGGAATACAGGATTTTGATGCCGATCTCACCCTCCCCGAGCTTGTTCAGTTCAGAAACGATCGGGTCGAGCGAACCCTGCACATCGGCTTTGACGATAAGATTAAGCTCTTTCGCTTCGCCAGATTGCACACTGGCAAACAGATCCTCCAGTGAGACTTTCTTCTTGGCCTGCGCCTGAGACTTCGCCGCTTCTGTACGGGCTGCCACAATCAATCGTGCTTCTCTTTCAGAACTTACCACTTCGAACACATCCCCTGCAGACGGGACATCACTCAAACCCATCACGGATACCGGCGTGGATGGCCCTGCCTTCTTTACAGGTTTGCCTTTGAAATCAGAGAGGGCGCGCAATTTGCCATGAGCCGTCCCGGCCACGACAATGCTGCCAGATTCAAGCGTCCCATTCTGGACGAGCAGGGTTGCCATCACGCCTTTGGATTTATCCAATTCAGCTTCAATGACTGTGCCGATCACCTTGCCATTGGGATTGGCTTTGATCTCCGTGTTGTCCGCAACCAGCAAAATACCTTCAAGCAAATCGTCAATACCCTGCTTCTGCTTGGCAGAGACGGGAACGACCATCGTGTTTCCGCCCCACTCATCGGGCACCAATTCCTGTTCGGCAAGCTGCTGCTTCACAAGATCCGGGTTCGCATTGGCTTTGTCAATTTTGTTCAACGCGACCATGATCGGCACACGCGCAGCTTTGGCATGTGCAATCGCCTCTCTTGTCTGCGGCATGACACCATCATCCGCTGCGACCACGAGAACCACAATATCTGCGCCCTGCGCGCCGCGCGCGCGCATCTGTGTGAACGCGGCATGACCCGGTGTATCCAGGAATGTGATGAGTCTGCCTTTCCTCTCCACCTGATACGCACCGATATGTTGCGTAATCCCTCCAGCCTCCCCTGCTGCTACTTCCGTCTGGCGGATTGCATCCAGCAGGCTGGTCTTGCCATGATCGACATGGCCCAAAATTGTCACAACAGGCGGACGATCTTTTAGCCGCGCTTCATCTTCCCCCGCGATCAGCTGCCTCCAAAGCGGCACTTCACCGGTCTCAACTTTGACTTCTTCCACAACTTCAGGGGTTGCTTCAAAACCATATTCAGCCACTACAATCGCGGCCGTGTCAAAATCCACAGACTGATTGATGGTTGCCATGACGCCGTTGGACATCAATTTTTTGATGAGGTCAATAGGGCTTTTTTCGATCTTCTGCGCCAGATCGCGAATCACAATGCTGGCAGGTAATTCAATTTTGTTTCCGTTGCTGCTCATGGGCTACCTCCACAAATCACATACTTCAAATGAGCAAATTGCGTGAATGTATAAACAAACACCTTGCTCATCGTTCGGGCGAGCCCTGTGAGCGATTCATTCGATCACATACAGGTTACTCGCCTGTCCCCATTTGGGGACCAGCCTCCACACTCTCCGCCTGATAGGGTAGAGAGTTCATAAAATCTTCAAGTCGAGCGCGATCATCTGATGTCAAGGTCGTTTTCAACGCATGCGCAAGAGCGCCTTTCAAGCCGCGTTCCCAGCATTCACGGCGGTCGTGCAGGTAGGCTCCCCTTCCAGCCAGCTTGCTGGTCGCGTCCACCTGCACCCCATTTGCAGTCCGCACGATACGGACCATCTTCCGTTTGGGCATTACATCTCGACAGCCCACGCAAGTCCGCTGGGGTATATGCTTCACACGCTGAATAGTTTTCTTGGACACGTTCCTTTTCCTGCCCTTCTCCTTTTAAAGAAGGGCTAGGGGTTGAGGTTCTACCACTCTTGGCCGAGCTCATCGTCGCCGCGTTTGTGTTTCTTGCGGCCAACAACCTCGCCAAGATCCTCGTCGAACTCCAATTCGACGCTCTTCTTCTTACCTTTCTTGCCTTTCTTCTTATCCGCGGAATCTTCGTCAGTCTCGCCAGCGGATTGGAAGATCTCAGGCTTCATCGCGAAGAGCTCATCCAATGAGACGCCATCCTTGGCATGCTCATCATCTTCCTCTTCCTCGACGACTTTTCTCGCCTCTTTCTTGGCCTGGGCCTGCTTCTCAAGGCTAGGCACTTCCTCCACTGCGACAGGTTCTGCCTGTGCAACTGGAGTCACCTCAGGCTGAGGCTCGGCTTCAGCGACGGGTTCAACCACCGCCTGCGCGGGAAGCGGTTCCGGGAAGGTGATGCCAGCAATCGTTTCTTCTATGTTCTGCATCGCCTTCGGGCCAATGCCCGCGAGCCCAAGTACCTTGTTGGCATCCAGCTTCATTGCCATCATAAGTCCGCCGACCGTATCGTATCCCGCTTCGACCAGGATATTGAAGACGTGTTCCTTGAGACCCACCTGATCGAGAGGCATCGCAAAAGCCGCAGCCGGGACATCCGCGCGCACGCTGGCAACTTTCTCTTCTTCGGCACGCGCTGCATCTTCCTTGATCTGGATTGTACGGCGTTCCACACGGTCAACAAATTGCGACAGCATTGTGAATTCTTCAGGGGTGATAGGACGGTTCTCAGCCTTCTTTGCCAGCACCTCTTCAACGGCCGGGATTGACTCAACGGCATTAGGCAGGAGGGCAGCCAACTCTGCGTCTCCCTGCAATTTCTGGATGGCATCACCTGCGGCTTCAGCCAGTGACTTGATGTCAATGCGCCAGCCAGTGAGTTTGGCGGCGAGACGCGCATTCTGCCCATCGCGCCCAATCGCGAGACTCAATTGATCTTCATTTACCACGACAGTTGCAGTGCGGCTTCCTTCCACTTCAGAAAGATACACGCCGCTCACACGTGCCGGGCTGATGGCTTTGGAAATGTAAACAACGGGATCCTGATCCCATTGAATGATGTCGATCTTTTCGTCGTGCAGTTCCTTCACAATTGCCTGAATGCGGACACCTTTAATGCCCACACACGCGCCGACGGGGTCGACGCCAGCCTGTGTCGCCATGACAGCGACCTTGGCGCGCGCGCCCGGTTCACGTGCAATCGCGCGGATCTCAACCACGCCATGATAAATTTCGGGGACTTCGTTCTCGAGCAAACGCCGCAGGAAGTTGCGATGGGCGCGCGATAAAACAATTTGCGGACCTCGCGAACCATCCTTTACCTCGAGCACAACGGCACGTACGCGGTCATGTACTTTGAAACGCTCGCCAGGGACTCTTTGATTCCCGGGCAGAACGCCTTCAGCCTTCATATCAAGTCCAAGGGTGGTTGCCTGAACATTTGTTGCCTGAACGATACCGCTGACGATCTCGCCGACCTGACGCTCGAAATATTGCATCTGATTCGAACGTTCGGCTTCACGAATTCTCTGCTGGATGACCTGACGCGCGGTCTGTGCGGCGACGCGCCCGAAATCTGATGGTGTGGTCTCAACGACCACCATATCGCCGAGTTGCGCTTCAGGGTTCACCTTGCGCGCCTCTTCGAGAATGACTTCAGTTTTTGGTTCAAGAACGTCTTCCACCACTTCCTTCTCGGCGAAGACCATGATCTTGCCAGTATCAGCATCAATTTTGGCTTCTACGTGCTGTGCCGTAGACGCGTTGACAGCCCGCCGATAAGCCGAAACCATGGCGGACTCAATCGCTCCAAGGATGATTTCCTTCGAGAGTTGTTTTTCTTCCAACACTTCGTTGAAGGCCAGGGCGAACTCGTTCTTTGGCATGCTAACTACTCCGTGTGCTCCTGTATTACAAGCAGAAAAGTGGGGGTTGCCCACTTCTCGATGCGTTCGGGGATCAATTCGACGTGCATGTGTATTTTAGCACAGGGATTTGAAAGACGCAAGATATAATTCCCGCCATGTCTGAACGGAACCTTGATAAAGCCGCGTTACGCGGAGAACCATCCTACGTTTGGCGGGCGGGACAACAG
>DATDRD010000097.1:0-6309 GCA_035291925.1 Anaerolineales bacterium | reverse complement strand
CAACCCATGCAGGAGATCGTGATGAAGTATTTGCCAAAAGCAAAACTCATTCGGCTCGATGGCCCGCCTGTCGTTGGCCCGCTTATGCTTGGGATGCAAATGGCTGGCATTGATCCCTACCCGATGCGTCAAAAACTGATCGACACCGCGAAGGAACTGGTGAAATGAAAATCGGATATGCCCAATCGATCATCACACCCGCCTTGGATAAACCGGTTTATCTAGCGGGGTTTGGCAGCAACCGCCGCGCGCAAACCATTCACGATGATCTTTACGTCCGCGCTCTCGCCATTCAAACCAATGACGCCGCGCGGGTGCTTTGCGCGCTCGATCTGATTGGCTTCTTTCGTATGGATGTTTATGATGTCATCCGCTGCGTACAAGAGAAACATCCTTCAGCACAAATCATCATGGCTTCGACGCATACTCATCATGGCCCGGACACATTAGGCCTCTGGGGACCAGACCATAAAACACGTGGCGTGGATGAAAAATATCTTGCAGATGTAAAAACAGAAATCGTTGGGACGATCATCGCCTCCTTATCTGATCCGCAACCTGCCACCGTTAAAACGACTTCAGTTCACGTCCCGGGCATTGCCAGGAACACGCGTAATCCGGAGATTCTGGATGATGAGTTAACCCTTGCGCAATTCATAACTGCTGAAGGGCAACCACTGATCACGTTATTTAATTTCCCATGTCATCCTGAAGTTCTATGGGAGCATAATCCAGATATCACGGCAGATTATGTTTACTACCTGCGCGACGAAGCGGAAAAACAAACAGGCGCGCCGTGCATCTTCTTGTCTGGCGCGTTGGGCGGAATGATGACGCCGGATGTGAAAGACCATTCATTTGAAGAGGCAGAATTTATCGGAAGGAAGCTGGCGGAGGAGGGATTGAAGGTTTTGGGTACAGTGACCACTAATCAGTCACCAGCGATCAGTTTTCAAAAGCAATTGATCGCCGCAAAATTGACGAATCCGCTTTACAAGATCGCATTCCGGCGCAAACTGCTTCCCGATGTCCGCAATAAGAAGGGACAAGTCGAAAGTGAAGTCAATCTCATCAAGCTCGGTGATTTGTGGCTGGCAACTGTCCCCGGGGAGTTGTTACCGAAACCTGGACTGCAGCTCAAGGCGTGGATGAAAGAGGCGGGTGCAAAGGTCACAGGTGTGATCGGGCTGGCAAACGATGAATTGGGCTACATCCTGCCTGTTGAAGATTTCAAGTATCCGTGGAATCCATTCAAGCCCGGGAAGCATTACGAAGAGACCAACTCTATTGGCAGAGAGATCGCGCCAAAGGTGATGGATGCGTTGAAATCTGTCATTGCGAGTGATCGTTCATGGAACTTATCATAAAGGAGAATTAGAAATGTCTGAATTAGCTATTTTAGGTGGATCGAAGACCCGCACCGAGCCCTATCCTGAATGGCCTGTGTGGGATGAGCGCGATGTGCAGGCTGTGACGGAAGTCGTTCGTTCGGGACGCTGGGGCGGGTACCCTTATCCGGGGCCACAGACTGCCAAATTGGCGAAGGAGTTCGCCGAGATGCAGGGCGGTGGGTATGCAGTGCCGATGATCAACGGTACAGTGACAATGGAAGTCGCGTTGCGCGCCGCGGGAGTTGGCTGGGGTGACGAAGTGCTCGTCCCGGCGTATACCTTCCAGGCAACGGCATCAGCCCCAATGGCCGCGGGAGCGATCCCCGTGATCGTCGATGTTGACCCAAACACTTATTGTCTCGACCCAAAAGCCGCGCAGAAAGCCATCACGCCCAAGACGAAAGCGATCATCCCGGTTCATCTCGGCTCGAACATGGCGGACATGGACGCGATCCTGGAGCTGGCTGAGAAGCACAACCTGATCGTGATCGAAGATTGCGCCCACGCGCACGGTGCGAAGTGGCGCGGCAAAGGTGCAGGGACGATCGGTCACTTTGGATCGTTCTCGCTGCAATCGTCAAAGACGCTCACATCAGGAGAGGGTGGAATTTTGCTCTGCAAGACACCTGAACTCGCCGCGAAGGCCGCCAGCGTGATTGATTGCGGGCGTCCACATGCGTTGGGTGGCGGGCCTGAGGATCCAAATGGTTTGTCGGTCATGGGCGCGAATTATCGCTTGAGTGAATTACAGGCCGCGCTGGCTCTGGTGGGCATTGAGCGATTTCCTGCACAGGCAAAACAGCGCGAAGAAATGGCTGCATATATGGACGAAGCGTTGAGCGAGATCAAAGGCGTGCGCGTGATGAAGCACGATGAACGACACACGACCCGTTCATTCTATCGTTACATCTTTGCAATTGATCCGAAGGAATTCGGTGTGGAGCACAATGTCTTATGCGCTGCACTTGATGCCGAAGGAGTTGGTTGTTGGACGGGCTATGAAGCCATGCACAACTATGAACTTTTCCAGCCGCAAAAGTCCATGCTGGCCGTGCCAAATGCTTTCCCCGAGTATTTTGAGTTTGAGAAGATGAGTTATCCCGAAGCCACGCGCGCCTGTGAACACGAAGCCGTCTGGCTGGACGAAGCGGTTTTTCGCGCGGGACCGATGGGTGTGGATGACGCCGTGTCCGCGATCAAGAAGATACAAAAAAACGCCGAGGAGTTGAATGAGGCAGCGCAGGAGTTAAGGAAGAAATACGAATAAAGATTGCAGAAACAGTTTCTTTCTGCCAGTCACTCCATTAGCCATAACCAGGTGTTATTGAATTCGCAAACAGTTTTGCGCCCCGATTGGCTCAACGCCACCAGGGCGATAAATCCGCGCTCGAAGGTGGTATCAGCATTTTGAAGGGCCCGTCGGCGGGCGCGAAAATCTGCATTGATCTGTTCCACTACAATTTCATATTCTGCCTGTTGTTGCAGATAGTTAGCCATTGCTTCAGCATTCGATGTGTCGACGGGCTTTTCCGGTTCGGGCGGGAGATTCGGTTGAGGAGGCGGGGCACTGGGGTCGATCTCCCCAATTAGATTCCCATTGGTATAGACCCAAAACCGATTGCCTCGACCAACAACTGTCAAACGATTTGTTGCTTCATTCTGCCAATTAAAGTTCGGGTCATGCCCCTGCGCATATATATCCTGCCCGGTGACAACTTCACCCTCTGCCATGGTTGCAAACAACACGTGACCACTGGCTACGCGCGTCATGATCGTCAGGTATTGGTTCAGTGCCTCCTCTTTCCCATCCGACCGCAACACGAAACCACAGCCTGAGGCGGCGCCTATCGCGTCCCAGGTGATATCGGCAGAAACTACAAAATCACCCGCCAAAGTGGCAAGGAAATTGTTAATATAATCGTACTGCATGAACCCCTCAACTTCCAGGGTCACCGGCGGATGAATCCATCCCATCCGCCCGGCTGAGGGATCAACCCCATATCTGGGCAGCTCCGCCAGAATCGGCGCGTAAGCCGCGGCGGTTGCCGTCTGAGCATCAGCACCCAGGGCGGCCTGGGCTGCCTGGGTCCCCGCAGCCAACTGACTTTGGGAAGTTGCTTCAGCCTGTGCAGTCTCGACGGCCGCGCTGGAATCCAAGTTCGCGCCCGCCGCCGCCGTTGCTGTTCCGCGAACCGAGGCGCTTATTGCCTCGACGGTGCTTTGTCTGGCCACATCGCTGCTCCCGGAGCCACACGCACTTAACAGACTACCGACTACCACTAACTGGAGAAATGTTACCCGGTGAAGTTTTCGCTTCATCTAAGTCACGTCTTTTCGTTTTTGCAGGAACAGAATCGCCACAAACAAAATCAGGATGATCCCAGTCTGCACCAGCCAGGTGGAGATGATCTTTCCCCAATAAGCCCGGCCATTCTCCTTATCTACATAGGTCCAGCCAAATCCCGTGTTGAAAGTGTCGATAACGCCTTCAGCAGGTGTAATTGCCGAAGCCTGGGCAATCTGCCACTTGATCAGCGCTTCCTGGTAGGCGATGACTTCGCTTTTGTACACTTCAGATTGAGCCTGATAGGCCTGAATCTGCTGTTTATAATCTTCCTGGATGGCCGTTGCCTGGGTTTCCCAGGCTTGCAACTGAACGAAAAAATCGGCCATCGCCACATTATCTGACTGGTCAGCGGGTTGAACCGGCCGCTCCGGAATAACGGGCTCCGGAGGCGGAGCGCCAAGCGGCGCAGGCTCAACAGGCGGAGGTTCATCGATGGCCGGATTATAGAACTCGGCAAGACCCGGGTAATTGCAGGACTCTTCCTTGAGCATATTTAACCCCATGCACCTGCAGCCATTGGCAAGCTTATCCTCAATCGTCATTGCGTCGCGCACATCAGGGGGCAACGCCCAACAGATATCCGCAGCTATATCAGAGCCCGGGCCAGTGATGCCCATCAGCGCCTCGAAAGCCCAGCGGGTGGAGGTCGGCGCGCTCACAAAACCTGGGATCGGGATCAATGCTCCACCGAGAACAATTTGCGGCAACATGAGGATAATCACCAGCAAAGGGGCGGAGCTGGCAGTCGGCGCCAGTGCCGAGGCGAACAAGCCCAGCATCATGCCTGCAATGGTTGCCAGAGTCATCGTGATATATATCTGGAAGAACTCGACTATTCCTCCCGGCATATCGAATGCCAGATAATGAACGATCGTGTAAACAGCGGCCTGGTATAACCCCAGCAGGGCAGCCACCCAGACCTTCGACAGCACATAAGGCAGGATCTGTAAATTGACCAGCCGCTCCCGTTTGTATACATCCTGTTCCTTGACAATTTCCCGCATCTGAGAGATGCCGCCGACCATGACACCATATATCGTCAACAGGAAAAGGGTGATCATTACGTTAGCCATTTGGCCGGTATTGAAACTAAAAGGATTGCGTCCCAGTAGAAGAGCCAAAATTACATCCAGCAGACTCACAAGTGGCGCGGTTGCCAGCATCAAACCCAGGGCGAAACGGTCACGGGTCAATATCTTTATATTGCGAGCGGACAGGATGAGGAATTGACTCAAAGTGGAGACCTGCTTGGACCTGGCGCTGCCGGTTTTCCGAATAGCCTTCTCAGGTTGCGGAATAGCAATAACCTGTCCAGCAGACAACTTGCCTTCGAGCGGGTTCAAAACGTATTTCTGATAAGCCTTGTTTTCGCGATAGCGCTTCGCCCAATCTTCAGCTTTGCCATAGCCCGGATTATCTAAAATAGCATAAATCTCGTCAAATTCAATCTTGCCAGCCCTGCGATCGCGTTCCGAGCGATATTGATCAAAGTATTCCAGCGCCTCTTCAGGTGGCCCAAACCAGGCCAGGTAACCGCCGCGCGCCAGGAAGATCACCTTATCAGCCAACATTACGTTTTTCGTAGCATGAGTAATCAATATGATCGTACGCCCCTGATCGGCCAAACGCCGCATCAATTGCATTAAGGCGGTTTCTGTGCCGGGGTCCAATCCGGATGTAGGCTCATCGAGAAAGAATAATCCCGGTTTTGTGATCAGTTCAACACCGATGGAGACTCGCTTTTGCTGTCCCCCACTCAGCCCACTGATCTGAACATCTTTCCGATGCGTAAGATCGAGATCTTCGAGAACCTCCATGACCCGCTGGTGTCGTTCTTCTTTGGACGTATCAGCAGGCATGCGCAACCGGGCGGCATAATCCAAGGCCTGGTAGATTGTCAACTCCATGTGAATGATATCTTTTTGCGGCACAAAACCGATCTCGTTGCGAATGGCATCGAAATGCGTGTAAATATCAATGTCATTGACCAATACCCGTGAAGGAGGAGTAGCCGGGCGATAACCCGCGACGGCATCTACAAAGGTTGATTTTCCGCCACCACTTTGACCAACTACAACGATGAACTCGCGCGGTTTGAAGGCTACCGAAATATCTTGCAGGATATTCAGATCTTTACGCACCCATTTGTTCAACCGAATGACATCGACGTTCAACCCGTTACTATCATCGTAGTGGGCAAGCTGATCTTTGCCCATGACAAAACGGTATTGCCCAATACGGATGGAATCATCGGGCTTCAGCCATGCCGCTCCATCAACGCGTTCGCCATTGACAAATGTTCCGTTGGAGCTGCGCAAATCCGCTACACGATATCGTTGGCCGACCCTTTCGACCTGGGCATGAAAGCGCGAAACGTTCGGTGATGAAAGGACTACATCATTGCTTGGATCACGCCCAACTTGGATGAGGGTCCTTTCGCCAAATACAATATCCCGCTCAACTTCCCGCGAGACTTCACCGGGGGCGTCATAGGTCAGGGTAACCATCATGCCCGGATCCAAACTGCCTATTCTGAACGTGTCGCCATGACGCAAAACGCGTGACCCATCC
>DATDRD010000096.1:0-4625 GCA_035291925.1 Anaerolineales bacterium | reverse complement strand
ATACGATGGAACCAAAACTACACCCAAATCACCAGGTTGTCCTGGACAGGTTTGTAAAATCCTGTCAACCGGACGAACGCATTGTGGCTGCCCTTCTGGTCGGCTCTTAAAGGCGCTGACCTCCGCAGCTCGCGGTGAGATGCCTGCACAAGGCCCGCGTGGTGGCATCCGCTGGAGCCCGCGTCTCTTTGTTCGCCGCATAGCCTGGCACGTACTTGATCACGCCTGGGAGATTGAGGACTGTGTGTTACCAGAATGAAAGCACGGCGTGCCACAATCCAAATTCACCACCCGCAGGTTTGCGTGACTTTTATGCCAGGCATGTCTGGGTACCCAGGCAAGCGTCAACCACCTATCTTGGAACGAGGGTACATGGTAAACATGTAGACGAGTACACCAACCTGCCTGTATACTTTTCTACATGTTCAGCCATCTACATTGCGATCGGAGGCGAAATGACAATCAAACATATTCTTGTAATCGGCGCGGGGACAATGGGCAACGGCATCGCACAGGTCGCGGCGACATCGGGTTATCAAGTGACGTGCATGGATGTTCAGCCTGCCGCGCTGGAGAAAGCCAGAGCGACAATTGCCAGGTCCGCCACGAAACTGTTGGAAAAAGGCGCGCTCACCAAAGAGCAAAAAGACTCAGCGGACAAGATCAATTACGTCGAGGACATGGACACCATGACGAACGCAGATTTCGTCATTGAAGCCGCGACAGAGAACCCGGATCTAAAACTCAAGATTTTCAAGGACATGGATGCCGCCGCGCCTGAAGGTGTGATTCTCGCGACAAACACCTCATCCATTTCCATCACCAAAATCGCCGCGGCGACAAAGCGACCTGATAAAGTCATCGGCATGCACTTCATGAATCCCGTGCCGCTGATCAAGCTGGTGGAAATCATCAAAGGACTCGCCACCAGCGAAGAGACCCTCAAGACCACGCTCGATCTGTGCAAAACCATGGGCAGGCAACCAGTAGAAGCGAATGATTCTCCGGGCTTTATCTCCAATCGCATTTTGTGCCCGATGATCAACGAAGCGATCTTTGCTTTACAGGAAAACGTTGGCACGCCCGAAGCCATCGACGCGGTCATGAAGCTCGGGATGAATCACCCGATGGGTCCGCTCGCGCTGGCGGATTTGATTGGTCTTGATGTCGTGCTGTTCATCATGGAAGTTTTGCAGCGCGACCTGGGTGAAGACAAGTACCGGCCTGCCCCGTTGCTGAGGAAGATGGTGGACGCTGGATATTTGGGAAGAAAAACAGGAAGAGGGTTTTACAAGTATTAAGATCGAGTTTTGATGTAAAATCAATTTGATATGAATGCATTGCTCACCAACCAGCCCCCTTGCCTGCCAGAGGTCGTGGACCGCATCAAAAGCAAGTTTCATCCCGTACAGATCATTCTCTTCGGCTCGTGGGCGCGCGGCGATGCGCGGGAGGACAGCGATGTTGATTTACTCGTGGTTTTGCCCAAAGTGGACCATAAACGAAAGGCTGCGATTCAGATTGGCAATTCATTGAGTAACTTACCCATCAGCAAGGATATTATCGTCACCACACCTGAAGAGATCGCAAGCCGCGGAAATATCGTGGGAAACATTCTGCGGCCTGCATTAGAAGAGGGGAAAATTATTTATGAAAGCAGATGAAGCAAGGCGCTGGATGGCATACGCCAAATCAGACTTGGATGCCGCTAATACATTGCTTGAGAGCAAAGATTTCTTTACACGGCAGGTATGCTTTTTCGCTCAACAAGCGGGGGAAAAAGCCCTTAAAGCGATTTTGGTGTTTCTTGAAATCCCTTTCCCGCAAACACACGATCTTGACCGAATTCGAGAGTTAATTCCAGAGGGTTGGAAAGTTAAGGAAAGATTTCCACAACTTTATGATTTATCGATCTGGGCCGTCGAATCCCGTTACCCTGGCGACGCTCCAGACGTTGTAGAACACGAAGCGCGTGAGACGCTCCGGCTGGCAGAATCTGTTTTCGAGGCGGTCAAGGCTGAGTTGGAAGAACGGATGGCTGCTTCCCGATAGTTCATTCTTGTATTTCCCCTTATTCGTCTTATAATGTAACAGGATCTAAGTTCTCCAGGCTTTGTCGGATATCCATCACCGAAAGAGCCAGGATGTACGGTTTTACACAAAGGAGACGGACAATGTCACGCAAACCTTTGGCCCAAGTTTTTGTCCTTATATTGATCCTGGTGGCGCTCCTTGCAGTTCCTGGCAATGCCCGGGCCGGAGGAGTCTGCGGCGGTACCTACGTTGTCGAGTGGGGTGACACGCTTGACAAGATTGCGGCGATGTGCGGTACCACCGTTTCTGCCATTTACGCTGCCAATCCTGGAATCAGCGGATACCTGTATGCTGGCCAAATCCTGGTAATCCCCGGCAGTGACTACTGCAATTGTCCTCCGGTCAGTTACAAAGGTACTTACATCGTACAGTATGGAGACACATTCTCCGGGATTGCTCTCCTTTATGGGGTCAGCATAAAAGACCTGTGGGCCGCCAATCCGCAGATTTGGAATATAAATTATTTGTATGCCGGGCAGGTCATCAATATTCCCGGTTCATCCTGGTTTTCAATTGTGCCAACACGCACGGAGACCCCGGTTTCGCTTTCCTATGGTTCAGTGCCGGCAGGAACTCCGTACGGGAAAATCAAGTTATCCAATAAGGCGAAGACCGAAGTTTATGTGTCATTGCAAGGTACAACGCGAGACGGCTTCCATGTGATTAACGAATACCCGGTAGGCGGGACAATGGAGGTCAAAGTACCGGCGGGTTGGTACATCTATGTAGCCTGGGTTGGAGGTCGGAAATTCGACGGGCAGTTCAAACTGGGTGGAGGATCGGACCACTCCATTACGTTTTACAGAGACAGAATCGTTGTCGACTAGCAAAGCTGATGACCACAGGAGCACAAACTTAAGGACGAGGCATATTGTACCCAAATTGGTATGCCTCGTCCGCGTGATGAACAAGCGCCAGGAATTCCTATGGGTGCATGAAAAGTTTGCGGGAGAATATTAGACCTATATGTCATTGCTTCGTCGAATAGGGAGATTGCTATGGGCTGATCATTGAAAGGAGGTATACAAATATGCCAATCCCCTCCCTCCTCCTCGGTCCCATCGTCGGCGGACTCAGCCACAACCGCGCCAACATCTGGGCGCGGGCGACCTCACCGTCCATCCTGCATGTCTGGCTTGCCACGCACGCGGACTTGAGCGATGTCCAACTCATTGGGCAGGTTGAACTCCCCGCCGGAGATGGATGCGCCGGCATCGTGCGGCTCGAGCGCCTGGAGCCAGAGACAAGATATTATTACGCGGTCAGCCTGTACCCAACCTTTCCCGGGCCGCAGGAACTCCATAGCTTCACCACCTTCCCCGAACCGCGCACACCGCGTTCGTTCTCCTTTGCATTTGGGTCATGCTACCTTCCGCCCGATGAGCACGGCGGTGAGACCATGGACGAGTTGCACCGCCGCATTGAACCGGACCATCTGCGCTTCGGCCTGTTCCTCGGTGATCAAATCTACGCTGACGGCGCAGAACGGAACGGCCTCGGCCGGATCGCCGTCACACTCGAAGAATATCGCGCCGTCTACGAATACGCCTGGTCCCGTCCTGCCATGCGCGGCCTGCTCCCAAACCTCCCACTCTTTATGACTCTCGACGATCACGAAGTCGACGATGACTGGTTCTGGCGCGATCCCGAACGCCGCTGGGCAGAAATCCCTGTCCACAACCAGATCCTTCGCTGGTTCAAGGGACTGCCACCTGAGCAACGCCACCTCTCCCTCGAACGCGTCCGCGCCGCGCTCAGGGCTTACTATGAGCACCAGGCCATGCACGCGCCCGAGATGCTCCTGCCGCTCGAGACGGACGTCGCGGGCGAGTTCCAATTCCATCGCCACGATACAGGCTCCCTCGCCTACAAGATTTACTTCGGCGGCGCGGCTTTCTTCATCCTCGATACGCGTACCATGCGCGTGAAGGGCGGAAAAAAATCCCTGCTGAGCGAAGGGCAATGGACGATCCTGCAGGAATGGCTCAAGGAAGTCAATGATCAATATCCCATAAAATTCCTCGTCTCATCGGGGACCATCCTCTATCCGTTCTGGCTGGATGTAACACGCGACCGTTGGAATGGCTTCCCTGCCGAACGAGAACGCCTGCTCGAATTCCTGGCGGTCAATGAGATCGAAGGCGTGCATATCATCACCGGCGACCTGCATACCGCGCACGCCATCTCCGCCGAACTCAAATGCCCGAGCGGACGCCGCATCCCTGTTTGGGAATTTTGCTCTTCGCCATTTGAGCAAAGCGCGTCGCCCTCCACTATCACCTATCACCCCCTCTCCTCAAAATGGATCGGCAGCCAAAAAAGACTCTTCTGGCAAACCGGTCAGAACTTCGGCGTCGTTCACGTGGACTTCGATTCCTCAACTCCGCGCGTCACATTCACCCTGCACCACAATCAAAACGGCTGGAAGACCCGCCCCCCCATCACAAACATCCTGAAAATCTAAACGTTGATCGTCTCAGATCAAAGGCATCCCGCAACTGTCCACGGAGATTGCATCGGGAAGAACACCC
>DATDRD010000095.1:0-1640 GCA_035291925.1 Anaerolineales bacterium | reverse complement strand
GTTGGAATTCGGCAATCTCGTCATTAACTTCACGCGCCGTGAAGTGACACTGGCTGATGAACCGCTTGCACTCAAACCGCAGGAATATGAATTGCTCGTCTTCTTTGCGGAACACAAGGGACAAATGCTCTCGCGTGAATTTGTCCTTGAACGCGTCTGGGGCTGGGACTTCATTGGCGACAGCCGCACTGTGGATGTGCATGTAAGATGGATCAGGCAAAAAATAGAAGATGACCCGGGCAACCCCAAAAGGATCGTCACGGTGAGAGGCGGGGGATATAGATTTGAGGGTTAAAAGTAAATTTTGAAATGAACACGTTCTCGGTCATTTCACTGATCGTTCTATTTTTTATCGCGCTATGGTTTGCATGGCGCTATTTTGATCTCCGCCGTCATTTGGATAACTACGCAAACCTTATTCGACAACAAAATAATATTCATATCGATGCGAAAGAACTTGAAAACCTATCCAGCGCAGTCACATCCCTCATAACCGCTTTCGACGCACGACATTCGACTCTGGACGCAGAACGCGCCCGCCTCGCCACCGTCCTGGACCAAATCACCGATGGTGTGCTCATCGCCGATGTGCAGGGGCTCATTCAATTTGCCAATCCCGCCGCAGGCAGACTCTTTCAAACTTCTGATCCCATTCATCGAAGTATCGCTGAAGTCGTTCGCAACCACCAACTTGTTGAAGCATGGCGCCGCTGTCAGCGAACGCGCCAAATGCAGAGTGAGTCCGTTGAAGTGCCCACACGCCATCAATTTTTACAGCTCGTTGTCATTCCCGACCAACATTCAAGCGGAAGCCTTCTGCTCGTGCAGGACCTCACACGCCTGCGCCGCCTTGAAACGGTACGAAGAGATTTTGTCAGCAATCTTTCGCACGAGCTTCGCACGCCGCTTGCATCCCTCAAGGCATTGGCTGAAACACTTCAGGAAGGCGCTTTGGAAGACCCGCCCGCGGCGCGTCGATTTATTGACCAGATTCATACGGAAGTGGATGCGTTAACTCAAATGGTCACTGAATTATTGGAACTTTCGCGCATCGAATCAGGACGCCTCTCTCTGGACCTTGCGCCTGTCGCGGCTTACGATTTGCTTGACTCTGCCTCCAAGCGGATGCAACTGCAAGCCGAGCGCGCGGGTCTCACCCTGCGCGTGGAGTGCGCCGACGATCTGCCAAAAGTCCATGTTGACTCGCAGAGATTGGAACAGGTACTGGTTAACTTGATCCATAACGCGGTCAAGTTTACGCAGGCGGGAGGCGAAGTTGTCCTTTTAGCGGGAGCAGATCACAGCTTTGTAAGATTCGCTGTCCGTGATACGGGAGTCGGCATCCCGGCGGATGAAGTCCCACGTATCTTCGAGCGCTTTTATCGCGTTGATAGATCCCGTACTGGAAGTGGGACAGGGCTGGGGTTATCCATCGCGAAACATATCGTCGAAGCGCACGGGGGCAGGATTTGGGCAGAGAGCATTGAGGGGCAGGGAAGCACTTTCTATTTCACGATCCCGCAATAAAACGATCGGAATGAATAGGATGCAGATGAAGTTCCTCAGGATGTTTACCCCTGTAATTGTTCATAAAAAATTCCTGCACATCCACAGCTTTATCTTCGGCCGGGGGCTTGAGA
>DATDRD010000094.1:0-4345 GCA_035291925.1 Anaerolineales bacterium | reverse complement strand
GATCAGTTTTTGACGCATCGGGTAGGGATCAATGCCAGCCATTTGCATCCCAAGCATAAGCGGGCCAACGACAGGCGGGCCATCGAGCCGAATGAGTTTTGCTTTTGGCAAATACTTCATCACGATCTCCTGCATGGGTTGCATGATGAGGTCGCCTGCCTCAAAGACGCTGCCTGATTGTACGATCTCGACTTCTTCATTTTCCATTTCAATTTGACGCGCGGCAGAGATTGCCAGCCAGCCGAGTTCCTCGCCGGCCCATTGCATGATCTCACATGCGGCAGGGTCATCCGACCGCGCGGCATTGATCACCTCAACAGCCATGTATGGGAATAAATGGTAATAATTGTTTGAAAGCCCTTCCATCAAATCCGCTCCATCTTTGGCGCCGGTGGCTTCGAGCAGAACTTTTGTGAGTGCGGTGGGTTGCCTGCGCCTGATCCATGCATAATTCACCATTTGCAGTGCACGCAAAACGATTTCCATTGCGCCGCCATATTCACCAAATAACGGGCCGTTGCCAACGATGCGTCCTTCTTTTCCATTTTTGCCGCGGGCGCGGCAGTTATTGGATGAACCCGCGCTGACGTTTACACCGACCCCATGCGATGTGCCAGAGATCAATCCATTTGCACCATCGTTGACAATGTCCACTGGGCACGATAATCCTAACGGGGTAATTGCTTGCAAATGGTCTTCTCTTTCGGATAGAAAATCGTATCCAGCCACACCGAAGCCTGCTCCAGCAATCTGATCCTTTGCCATACCAGACATCTGACTTGCACCCTGAAATGATTTCTGCAAGACGTTTGTCAGCCTTTCATAACCAACGACTTGATGATTGCCGCCGCCTGCTTTGCCAAAGCCAATACACATGCCCTCTTCATTCGCGATCAGCGCATGAGTTTTGGATGAACCCACATCAATTCCCAAGAAATACCTCATAAATTCTCCAAATGGCCGTGTGTCATGATATTCCACTCTTTTGGTGCAGGTTGCAGTAAACCATGAGCCCTGAAGCCATTGTCCATCATCATCTGTAGCGCGTCTGGCAGTTCGATCTCGCCGCGCACGGAAGCATTGATACGTGGCAGGTAGCTCCAAATTGCATGAGGCAGGATATACATAACCGAAGCAGCATAGGGACTCAATATCTCCGCACGCTTTGGCTTCTCAATAATGCGCTTCACGCGCCAATCCGAATCCAGCTCTACACTGGAGCGCTCCATCAGCTCATCAGCAGGACACTCCTTCAGACTCATCGTAATATCCGCGCCGTGCTGCTCATGTGCTTTCACCAGATTCAGCAAAACATTTTCCTCCAAAATGTAATCTGTTGCCGCGACCATGACAGACTCAGCGCGGATCCATTCGCGCGGCACGCTCAGCAAAGCATCACCACTGCCGCGCGGTTCATTTTGATGAGCGAAGGTCACTTCCAATTTCCAATGCGAGCCATCTCCAACGAAATCAAGGATCTTTTCTTCCAGATGATTTGTCACAGTGCAGACTCGTGCCACGCCCGCACGCGCGACAGCGGTTAGTACATAATCCAAAGTCGCGCGGCCGTCGGCCTGCAATAATGGCTTGGGCGTTTCATCGGTAAAGGGGCGCTGACGTTTTCCGCGTCCCGCCGCGAGCAGCACGGCGGATTCAATCATCGCAGACCATCGCTTGTCTCAACCAGATACACAGCCGAAGGCAGTTCAGGATGACGCGCCGAAAATTTTTCTGCAATCTCCATCGCCGCGCTTTCTGCCAGGTCGCGTTTTGCGAGCGCGATCACACATCCGCCATATCCGCCGCCACTGAAGCGACTTCCATAAACGCCACGCGCCTTGCTTGTGATCTCATGCAATTGGATCAGAATTTCACTGCCAGATTCATAGTGCCGAATGGATGATTCACAAGATTGATTCATTAACTTCCCAAATAATTCCGTATTTGAATCTTCCCAGGCCTGCGCGCCGCGCTGGACACGATCCACTTCACCGTAAAAGTGTTCTGCGCGGCGGCGCAGGTTTTCTGCCAGAGTCGTTTTCTTTTCTTCAAACAGTTCACGCGGCACATCGGACAATCTCCGTGCACCAGTTTTCAAGATCGACGCGGCGTCGCGACATTCGAGCACACGCGTGTTGAATCCGCTTTTGGTCAGCTCGCGCCGGACTCCCGAATACGCCACGATCCAGGCGGAGTCGTTGGAGGGGGAGTCGAAGATCGGCGTAACGGAAGCAGTGATCGTATCCATAAAAAGCAGCGCATTGCGTTTGCCGTGGACGATGGTCAACGGGTCGAGAAATCCGATTTGTAGACCCAATACGTTGTGTTCAAGTTGGAATTCCAATTGAACGAGTTGTTCATTCGGCAGGTCAATATCATTCACCTCAGCCAGTGCTTTGAGATACGCGAGGCTCACCGAAGCAGAGGAGCTCAGCCCGGCGCCGATGAGCGAACCGCTGACGTGAGCCTTGATGCCGCATTTGAGTTGACCGTCGAGCACGTGCGCTGCGGCTTGTGCATAGCGTGCCCAATGCGTTTGATCAATTTCATTACCGATAAAGAATTTTGTTTCACCAAATTGATCGCTCTCGATATAAATCTGCTTATCGTCCGAAGGTGTATACGCAAGCGTCGTGCCCATATTAATTGTTCGTCCCAGCACCGCGCCGCCCTGATGATCCACATGCGCACCCAGTGGACAAATACGGTAGGGCGAAAGGATTTGTTTCGTCACGCGCCGCGTTTCTTTCTAAGAGTTTCCTTTATGTCCTGCAAATATTTTCCATGCAATGGATAGAACCACAACAAAAAGATTGCCAGCAAGAAACCGATTGAAGTGGGAACGGTCAGGAAGATGCGGAAGCCCAAGTCAACGGAGGCAGGCTGAACGTCGAGGAGAGTATCGTAACCAAAGGCCGGCATCACGAGACCGAAGACAGAAGATACAAGCAATCCGCTTAGCGTGATGAGAAATCCGCTCATGCCAAAATACATGCCCGCGCGCTGGTGCCCCGTCTTCACTTCATCTTCATCCACCACTTCTGTCATGATGACATCGCCGATCAGCACAAGTCCGCCGAGACCAATGCCGAGAACAACCGCGGCCGCATAAGTGAAATTGATATTTGGCGAGAAACCCATTGGCACGATGCCCACGATCATGATCGCGTTGGCAAGCATCAGCGTGCGACGCGAATCGAGTTTGTTCGCGACCCAATTACGCCAGGGATACAGCGAAAGCATGGCGATCAAGAAAGCCATTCCAAGAATCACAGTTGCCAGACTCTCATCCACCTTGAGACTGTATTTGAGATAAAAGAGAATGCCTGTTTGCAACGAACCCGTCGCGAAGAAGCGCATGGTCTGTGCGCCCGCGGCTGTGAGATAACTGCGATTGACAAATGTGGACTTGAGTGCGGAGGTGAAGGGGAAACCAGTATCGGTACGTAATTCCTTGCGCTCGAACATGGCTGGATAACCTGCATAAATTGCAATGACCGAAAGGCCCGCAAACAACGCCGCCATTCCACTCCAACCCAGGATGTTTGCCAGCATGGGTGGCAACGCTGCACCGATGAACAAACCAATGATCTGGAAAATGTTCATTTTGGCAGCAACATCTGTCCGTTCTTCATATGTACCGAACATTTCAGGCAAGAGTCCATAATAGCCCGTTGCAATGGCTGTATAAAGACCTTCCCAAACCACAATTGCACTGCCGAAGTAAAGCAACAATCCAGCAGGATTGGATTTGCCATCAAACGGCGCGGTGAAGAGCAATGCAAACGCCAATGCGTATGGTAACCCGCCGAACAACACATAGGGAATGCGCCGCCCCCAGCGTGAGCGAGTTCGGTCAGAAAGATAACCCAGAGCAGGATTATTGAGAGCGTTGTAGACGGTATAGAAAAACCAGAAAGTGGAATACCATGCTACTGGCAGATTTTTGATATCCACAATATAAAAAGCGATCACACCTGCGACGGCTTCGCCTGGTATCGTGATGCCCAGACTTGAAAGCGAATAGAGCAAACGGGTTTTGGTGCTGGTAGCGAATTTCAACGCCGCAGTGGTCATCTCAGTTCCTCATTGCATTTCGTATCTGACGATATCCGATCGACTTGATATCTTCACTCTCGATGAACTTCTTCAACTCATCGCTCATGAACGTGTTGTAATTGGCGACGCGGCTTTCCCAATCCGGGCAGATGGAACGCAACTCCACTGTGTCAATCGAAGGGTGCAAAATAAAATGTGTGATACCCACAGGTAAATTGCCTAGCAAATCCTTTGCAGTTTCCATTTGCCCATTCGGTTCATTAAGCGGCATGGAAACAAGACCCTC
>DATDRD010000093.1:0-1981 GCA_035291925.1 Anaerolineales bacterium | reverse complement strand
AGGGCGCGACAGCCGCAAACTCTCCGAAAGAAGTTGCTGCACAAGTTGACGTGGGATTCACGAATCTGCCCGATACACCTGATGTGGAAAAAGTCGTTTTGGGTAAAAACGGGATCATCGAAGGCGCGCACGCTGGACTTGTTTATGTCGATAATTCAACCATCAAGCCCGCCTCCGCGCGCAGCATCGCGGAGAAACTCGCTGAGAAAAATGTGTATGCATTGGATGCTCCGGTCTCAGGCGGGGATATCGGCGCGCGCAACGCGACCCTTACCGTCATGGTCGGCGGTGAAGCGTCCGCGTTGGAAAAAGCCATGCCCGTGCTCCGGGCCATGGGCAAAACGATCACGCACGTCGGTGACTCGGGCGCGGGACAGGTAGCCAAAGCCGCCAACCAGATCATGGTCGCCGCGCAAATGGTTGCCATGGGAGAACTGCTGGTCTTCTCGAAAAAAGCCGGGGTCGATCCGCGCAAAGTGGTGGAGGCGATCAAAGGCGGCGCGGCCCAGTGCTGGACTCTGGACGTCAAACCGCCGCGCCTGTTCGCTGGCAATCGCAACCCGGGTTTCAAGGCTCGTATGCAGTTGAAGGATTTGAAGATCATTCTGGAAACCGCGCAGGAGTACAATATTCCGGTTCCAGGCACAACCGAAAATACAGAACTGTTCCAGCAAATGATCGACTTGGGCATGGGTGAGTTGGATAACTCAGCCGTCGTCGGTGTGATGGAACAACTGGCAGGTGTTAAAATTCCATGAAATCATATTGGCCTACCATCCGTGATTATTTTCTGATCATTCTCGCCGCGCTGCTACAGGCTCTGTCGTTGCGCCTGTTTTTCGTCCCTGCGAATCTGGCGTCAGGTGGGGTGAGCGGCATATCCCAGTTGGTCAATCACTTCACAGGCTGGCCCATCGGCTTGATGATCCTGATTGGCAATATTCCGCTCATTGCCTTGGGGTGGCGTTTCCTGGGCGGATACCGCTTTGCCATGCGGACCGCTGTCGCCATCCTCACGTATTCCGTGTTTACCGATCTTATCCTGACGACACCTCTCTTTGGAGTCAATGGGGCTGGAACCGCACTGATCAGTGACTTGCAAGGCGATATCTTTTTGAGCGCGCTGTACGGCGCGATCGTCAGTGGGATCGGTTACGGACTGATCTATCGGGCGCGCGGTACTAGCGGCGGCTCGGATATCCTTGCGCGCATTTTGAACCATTATCGCGGCGTCCCAATGACTCAAAGTTACCTCATGGTGGATACCGCCGTGATCCTCGGTGCGGGCTTCGTTTTCGGCTGGAAGGAAGCCTTGTATGCGATGATAGCCCTCTACGTCAGCGGCCTGGCCGCGGAAACGACCCTTGAAGGTGGTGGCACGATCCGCACCGCGATGATCGTTACACGCGAGGTAGATGCGATTTCGGAGCGCGTGTTCGAAGATCTCCAACGCGGCGTGACTGTCCTTGAAGGGACAGGCGCATATACGGGAGCGGATCGTCCTGTTTTGTATTGCGTGATCAGCCGTGCAGAAGTGGCAACGCTTAAAGCCATTGTCCATGAAGTTGACCCCCGTGCATTCATGGTGATCGGCGTGGCACACGAAGCCCTGGGTGAAGGTTTCAGGCCGTTGAAGTCGTAATGGGAATTATCGAAACTGGCTGATGACTCCTGCAATCAATCCGATCTGCCCGAGATAATAGGTTACGATATTGAATACTCGTCCGTTCTTGACGGGTGAGACGAATTTATCCCATGCCAGGATCACATCTGAAGCACAGAACAAAAACGCGCCCAGGCTGACAAATAAAGCCGCGCTCGTTTTCCAGGCCGGGTCATAGATCGTGGACATCGCCGCGTATAACATCATGGAAATTACGGATCCATAAATGATAACAGGATAGACCAGATTGTTCTCCCCTTTGGCGCGCAGCGCGCCAACGACCCGCCGCATCATGCGGATGACACTGACCGCGATGAA
>DATDRD010000092.1:0-1898 GCA_035291925.1 Anaerolineales bacterium | reverse complement strand
TAAAGGATCTCGTCATTTGCAAGGGACGGGTCATCCTCGAATTCCGATAGCTGCAGGGTCCAGTTGTAAATCTGTCCCAGTGTCACGTCTTCGATGTTTATTTCCCGATGCTGCCTGCGTAACTCTAGAGCGATGGCGTAGGTGGATTCCCAAGTGAGTGTCATTTTATGTTTCATCGGTGGTCGAGTAGTGCCGAGCGAGAGCGAGACACATATCGAGACCACTTACTTGTTATTGCTGGTCTCGACACCTGCACTCCCTGGCACTGCCCGCCAGGGCAAGTGTGCGTGCGGTGCAAGTGTACGCTCTGCAAAAACCACGCAGGGCTACTCGACCAGCGCGGCTATTCTTCACGATTATCAATTTGTGCGCGCTGTAATTTGCCTGAATAATCCACATAAATGGATTTCCATTCGGTAAAGACTTCCAGGGCAGCCTGGCCCGCTTCGCGATGTCCGTTGCCCGTGCCGCGCACGCCGCCAAATGGGAACTGGATCTCCGCGCCGGTTGTACCGTGATTGATATACACCAGGCCGCTGAAGATATCTCGCATGGCAGTGAAAGCGCGATTAACATCCTGCGTAAAGATGGAGGTTGACAATCCATACTGTGAACGATTATTGACTTCGATGGCTTCCTCGAGCGAGTCGACTTCGATGATAGAAAGCACCGGGCCAAAGATCTCTTCCGCTTCAAGCGTGGACCCGGGCCTGACCCCGTCAAACAAGGTTGGCGTGTAGAAAAAGCCTTTCCCGTTTACATCCGCCACCGACGCGCCGACCAATGCCCGCGCGCCTTCTTTCTGTCCGATCTGTACATAGTTGTGGATTCTTTCCAGCGCGGCTTTGTTGATCACCGGGCCGATCTGCACTGTCTCTTCAAGTCCGTTGCCCAGTTTCAGAGTCTTTGTTCTTTCAACCAGTGACTCTTTGACTTTGTTCGCGATCCCTTTTTGGATGATCAACCTGCTCGCGGCGGTGCAGCGCTGTCCGCTTGTGCCGAAGGCGGCCCAGAGTGTCGCGTCAGTGACGAGTTCATTATTTGCATCATCGAGAACAATGATGGCGTTCTTTCCGCCCATCTCAAGCGATAGCTTTTTGTTGAGTCGTCCTGCAGATTCAGCAATCGCGCGTCCCGTTGCCGTTGATCCGGTAAATGAAAGCACACGCACACCGGGATGTTCGACGAGCGCCTTGCCCACTTCCGCACCGGGAGCCAGAAGAAGATTGAATACACCTGCTGGTAACCCTGCTTCTTCAAAGACCTTTACGAACGCGGCAGAGATGGCCGGGGTCTCAGGCGATGGTTTCCAAATGATGGTGTTGCCGGCAACCAATGCAGGGAAAATTTTCCAAGAAGGTACAGCGATCGGAAAATTCCAGGGAGTGATGAGTCCGACTACTCCCGAAGGATCACGGACAGCCATACCGAATTTGTTCGGCATTTCGACGGGCGCGGTGTAGCCGAGTAGACGCCGACCCTCGCCGCCCATGAAGTACGCCATGTCAATCGCTTCCTGTACGTCACCGCGCGCTTCTGCGATCACCTTGCCCATATCCTGAGTGAGCAAGCGCGCGAGCTCTTCCTTTTTCTGCTTGAGAATGTCACCGACTTTGTAGAGCAATTCGCCGCGTAATGGGGCAGGAGTTAAACGCCATGATTGAAATGCGTTTGTCCCAGCTTGTACCGCGGCGTCTACATCCGATATTTCAGCCTGGGCAATCTCAGCCACCAATTCTTCATTGGCTGGATTAATCGTCGAAAATGTGTTCCGTCCCTTGACCCACTTGCCGTTGATGTAGTTTTGGAATTCCATCGCTTCGACTACGCTCCCGTTGGTCGCTCCGCTCAGCGCGAAGTTACCGTGTAATCATTCACAAACAGTTGAATTATAGCAT
>DATDRD010000091.1:0-3299 GCA_035291925.1 Anaerolineales bacterium | reverse complement strand
CTCTTGAAATCCATGCCGTGAAGGGTATATAATCCCGGCAGCACGGATCGATTTTATGAATAGAGGCACCATGGATCGTTATCTTGTCGAATCACCGCACGATGCAGGCGATTGCGATGCCATCATCAGGGAAATCCATGCGGCGGGCTACCTGCACCACTTTGAATGGGGCTGCCACGACGGCGCGCATTGCGGCTGGGCCATCATCGAAACAGATAACAGGGAACACGCCAAACAAATCGTCCCATGGAGAATACGGGACAAGGCCAGAATCGTAAAGCTGGAAACATTTGGAAAAGCCAATAAGACACATTCATAAAATAAGATGGAGTTCGAACATGACTCACCCCGAATTTAATCTTCCAACATTTTAGCCACGGATTTCACCGATTTACACAGAATTAGCCGACCTATTATGAAGGGCCGGCTGATTTTTTTTACCTTTCAGGGCCTATTTCCGGGTAATTAATTCAAAATCCGTGCTTATCCGTGCAATCAGTGGCTGAATCCTTAAGTTTGGGGTTCATCATGTTTTTGATTCGACTGGACACTTTATCATTTCATTTATAATGACGTCATGCGATTGTTGAGCATTCCTCTCGTTTTTTTGCCCTCTGCCATTTTTCCTCTTGCGGCATTGATGATTGGACTACGAAACCCATCCATCTTTCAAGCTCCAGCCCTATTGAGTGATTCTCGCCTTTCGGCGCTCCTCTTTCTTTTTGCATTTGGCACGACTTTCATTTTCTCGCGAAGGTCAAAGCAATTACGTGAGAACTTTCTGGGCTTGCTTTTATTCTTTTTGTTCTCCAGTGGCTATTTTTTGCTCGCCAGTATTTTTAATAAGCCAGATATCAACACCAACAACATTTACTTTGCTGCAGACAGTTGGTCATGGCTTCAACGCATGGCTCTGGAAGATGGATGGGTTGTTGGTACGCGCGCGGTGCACCCACTCACGCCCATCATCTTTCGCCCATTGATTTCATTGCTGTCGCCCATCACTGGCGGCGACCGCTTTCACGCGAATCTGATAATCCTTGCTCTTGCAGGTGGGGGATGTGTATTCTTAACGTGGAAAATCGTTAAATTGATCTCCGAAGATCAAAGCCTGGCTGTTTTATTTGCTTCTCTGCTTGGGCTTTCCGCTTCGCACCTGATATTTGCCAGCGTTATAGAAAGTTACATTTTCTCCACACTTTGCCTGCTCCTTTTTATCTGGCTTCTGCTAACAAATCAATCTGCTTATCTTTTGATTGCCGCGGGGGTCCTCACACTCGGTATCACCGTTACAAACATTGTTCAACAAGCGTTGGCCACCATTTTTGTTCAACGAAATCTCAGACATATGATCGTTATTTTCTCCTGTGTAATTTTATTGGGTATTGGCCTGAATGTCATATCCCACTCCATTTATCCTGTACCCTACTTCTTCCTGCCCCAGAATTTAATGGAGGAGCGAGGATTTTTGCAGGAGATCAGCATCAAGCGCGCCGGGTTAATGGCTGAGAATCTACTCATCTATAACATCGCTGCGCCGCAGCCTTACGTAAGCATCCGCCGGGAAATGCCGCGTTTCAATTTCCTGACTGGCACGATCCAGGGATATGCCTGGTTTGGCTGGCCGGCGTTGATACTTTGGATCGCCATGCTGGCATTGACTTTCTTCTATTTTCTCAAAAAAATCCGCTCCAATTCGAACAACAAATATTTTTCGCTTTCAATGCTCTTCTGCCTGATTTTCAATTTTCTTTTACACCTCAGCTATGGTGTTGAACCGTTCCTCTATTCAGCCGATTGGACCTACGCCTTAATTCTGTTCACCGCAATTACACTGAACGGATTGGTCGAACGTACCTGGTTCAAGATTATGTTATTCGTCCTGGTCGTGTCGATTTTTATCAACAACCTGGGTCTTTTATATATTATCGCGAGAAAAGTAAGTGAATATCTTGCGTAATAAAAAGCCCGGTCAGGCGTAACTCCTGCCGGGCTTGTGTAGAACTTGATCTTACGCCTTTTGCATCGCCTCTGCAGCCACCTCTTCGAGCATCTTCGTCGTCACGGACTTCGGCCGCTCGATCGGCTGGCCCAATCCACGCGCCCAGACGTAATTGGCAGTCACACCCAGCGCGCGGCCCACGCCAAACAATACAGTATAGAAATCGAACTCACGCACGCCATAGTAGTGCTGTAATGTGCCGCTGATTGCATCCACATTCGGCATGGGATTTTTGGCTCTACCCTGTTCCTTCAACACAGCCGGAACTACATCCAGAACCATATCTGCAAGACGGAGAAGTTCGTCATCAGGGAAACGTTTCCTGGCAAATTCCATCTGAGTTACAAAACGCGGATCGATCACACGCAGAACACCGTGACCATAACCAGGGATGACGTGCCCGGCATTGAGCGTATCCCATGCGAATTTATATAGTTCAGCGCGGGTTGGAACACCGCCAAACTTGTTCTTCACATCGATCAGCCAGGCGAGAGATTCTTGATTCGCCAGCCCATGCAAAGGTCCCGCGAGGCCATTCAACGCGGCAGAGAAGGAGAGATACGGATCGGAAAGTGCAGACCCCACGAGATGCATCGTATGCGCAGAAACATTTCCAGATTCATGATCGCTGTGCAGGATGAAGTAGAGACGTGCAAGATCGGCATATCCCTTCTTGTCTGAAACTTTCATCATACGTGCGAAGTTCAGACCGTAATCCTGTTTCGGGTTATATTTCGGTTTCTTGCTCTCACCGAAATATTTCATACGGTAGATATATGCCGCAATTACCGGGAGTTTCGCGGTCAAATCCAGGCTATCTTCAAGCGCGGCCTCCCAGTAGACATCCTTCTTCATGCTGTGATATTTCTGTGCAAAGACTGAGCCATTCTGCAAAGCCAATACCGCCTGAGAAAATAAGATCATTGGGTGAGTCTCTTTCGGCATGGACTTGAGCATCTTGTAAACATAATCGGGGACGCTGGCGCGCTTTGCCCATTCTTCCTCCACCTGCAGCGCCTGTTCCCTGGTCGGCACTTCACCGATCATAAGGAGATAATACAATCCGCCGACGAGCGGCATCTTGCCGCCGCGTGCCTTCGGCAGCTTCTTGAGCACCTCCGGGATGGACATGCCGCGGAACAGGATGCCATGTGCGGGATCAACAAAAGAGACATCGGTGAGCAACGATTTGATGTCGCGCATGCCGCCGATGATCTGTCCGACGGTTACATCGTCCACTTTCACTTCCCCATGCTCTTTTGCAAGAGACTTAATTCGTTCGCGCCATTCAGGCAAT
>DATDRD010000090.1:0-4453 GCA_035291925.1 Anaerolineales bacterium | reverse complement strand
GACCAGGGATTTCCGTTTCGAGGCGCGTCCCTGGGAGTTGGAGGCTTCAGCTTCGATCTGCACGCAATGCCCCGTGGGATGCAATATCACATTGAACACGCGTCGTGAAGCCAGAGCAGGCGGCGATATTGTTGTCAAGCGTGTGATGCCGCGCCAGAACGAAGAAGTCAATGAGATCTGGATCTGTGATAAAGGTCGTTTCGCGTATCACTATACCGAAAGTAAAAAGCGACTCGCGAAGCCGCTGATCCGTAAAGACAAGAAATTAACGCGTGCTTCATGGGAGACCGCGACAAAGCTTGCTGCTGACAACTTCCTCAAAGCAAAGAAAGACTTTGTCCTCCTGGCTTCTGGAAGACTCTCCAATGAAGACCTGTTCAACCTGAAAGCTCTCGCTGATTATGCGGATGGCAAAGCTTACCTCTACTCTCACATGGGCGGCGGTGAATTGACCGCGCTGGTGGGTGTTGGTGCTGGCACGAACTTCGCAAACATGGGCAGCGGCACGGCAATTATCGTTGTTGCTTCTGATCTGTATGAGGAAGCGCCCATCTGGTACCTGCGCGTCAAGCAGGCTGCGGACCGCGGCGCGACGCTGATCGTTTTGAATCCGCGTGAGACCAAACTGGACCGCTTCGCTTCGTATGTTGTGCGTTATGCCTACGGCGATGAAGTGAAGTCTGTTCAAGATCTTGGCAGGAAGAGCAAGATCAGTGATGCGTTTGCAAATGCGGAGAATGCCGTCATGCTCTTTGGGAGTGAGGGACTTGGCATTGCCGGGTCTGAGAGTCTTGCTGCTGCATGTGCAAAATTATTAAGTGAAACCGGGCATACTGGCAGGCCTGATAATGGCCTCATCGGCGTATGGGAGCGCGCGAACGATCAGGGCGCGTGGGAGATGGGTCTCCACGTCGAGGCCGACCTGGCGAAGGCTTTGAAGGGCAAAGCAGTTTACGTCGTTGGCGCTGATCCTGTTGGCGATGACCCGAAATTAGCAAAGGCGCTTGAAGACGCTGGATTTGTCGTAGTGCAGGATGTGATGGAAACCGCGACAACCGAAGTTGCGGATGTCGTTCTCCCTGCACAGGCATTCACTGAGCGTGAAGGTACGCTTACATCCGGCGAACGGCGTGTGCAGCGCTTTTATCCCGCTGTTCCGGTGTCCGGCGATGCGAAACCTGACTTTGGGATCACATCCCAGATCGCTCGTCACATGGGCATTATTCTCGAAGGTACGTCCGTCTCGGCGGTCTTTGATATCCTGGCTGATTCGGTGAAATCGTTTGAAGGTTTGAATTATGCCAGGCTGGCTGAGGTCAGACCCCAGTGGCCCATTGTCGGGCGCGGTGACTTGTATTATGGCGGCACCACCTATGAGAACACACAGGGAATGGGCGCGCATCTTACAGCCGCCGCGCAGCGCGGGGAAACGGTGCACATCCCGCGGGTCCACGCTTTGCGAGAAGCGGCGCCGCGTCCCAAAGAAAAGGAACTGCTGGCTGTCCCTGTCACAAAACTTTATGATCGTGGTACGACCGTCATGATGTCTGCCAACTTGTTGCGCGATCGGATCGGTGGTCCAAGCATTGCTTTACATCCGGAGTCCGCGAAGAATGTAGGCGTTGAAGCAGGGCAGTTGGTGAATGTCAGTTTCAATGGTGTCAGCGGTGATGTGGTTGTGAAATTTGACGATACGATCTCAGTCGGCGTCGCGCTGGTGACTCGTGATATGGGGCTGGCGATCCGCGAACCTGCTCTCGCGAAAGTACGCTCGCAAAGGTGAAATGATGTTATCGGATTGGACTCTCTGGCTCGAGTGGTTTATCAAAGCAGTGGTGTTGATCCTGGCGCTGTTGACAGGATTCGCCTATCTGACCTGGTATGAGCGGCGCGCGCTGGCACGCATTCAAACGCGCATCGGACCGAATCGCGCGGGACCTCAGGGCCTGCTTCAGCCAATTGCAGACGCAGTGAAATTGATCTTCAAGGAAGAGCTTGTGCCTGCCAAAGCGGACAAGATCCTTTTCTTCTGGGCGCCTGTGATCACGATGGTGCCCTCGATCATCATCGCGGCGGTGATTCCCTTTGGACCAACGGTGGAGTTGTTTGGCCGGAAGATTTCACTTTCCATGGCGAATATCAATGTGGGTGTGCTGTACGTGATGTCGATCGCTTCCATTGCAGTATATGGCATCGTGCTTGCGGGCTGGTCATCGAACAATAAATACGCCATGCTCGGCGGCCTGCGTTCCTCGGCGCAGATGATCTCATACGAACTCTCGCTGGGTCTCGGGTTTGTAGTGGCCATCCTGCTGGGCAACTCGATGAACCTGCATGAGATTGTGGAGAAACAACGTGATATTTGGTTTGCCCTGGTTCAGCCTGTGGGTGCCTTCATCTTTTTGATCGTGACACTTGCGGAGGTCAACCGCGCTCCATTCGATATGCCCGAGGCAGAGCAGGAATTGACCGCGGGCTATCACTCGGAATACTCGGGCATGAAGTTCGCGCTGTTCTTCATGGCGGAATACCAGAAGATGATCGTGATCTGCATGATCGCCGCGACGCTGTTCTTCGGCGGTTATCGGGAGTTTTGGTTCCTGAAGGATACCTTCTTCAGTGTCGATCGCAACTGGTGGCTGGGACCGATCTACATGCTGGCAAAAGTGGTTGTGCTCCTGTTCTTTATGATCTGGATCCGTGCCACCTGGCCGCGCATCCGCTATGACCGCCTGATGGCATTTGGATGGAAGGTGTTGCTCCCGCTGTCGCTGGCGATTGTGTTTATCACTGCGGCAGGAATTTTGCTGGCGCAGGAGTTGAATAACCCCATGTTGATCTGGAGTATTCCAGTTGCTTCGATAATGGTCGGCTTGTTTACTGTTGTGATGATCTATCGTGAGTTGAGGAGAAAAGCTTATGAGCGTGCTTGACCCGGTTATCGAACTTGTGCGGGGGCTGGGCACCACGCTTAAGATGATGCTCGAACGTCCGGTGACCGTGCAATATCCCGAACAGAAGCGGGAGGTGCGTCCGCGCTTCCGCGGCCGGCATGTATTGAAGCGTTACGAGAATGGTCTCGAGAAGTGCATTGGATGTTCGTTGTGTGCGGCGGCCTGCCCTGCGGACGCGATCTTCGTGGAAGCCGCCGAGAACACGGATGAGAAACGCTTCTCTCCCGGAGAGCGGTATGCTTCCACCTACGAAATTAACATGATCCGCTGCATCTACTGCGGATACTGCGAAGATGCCTGCCCCACCGAAGCGATCGTGCTGGGCGATAACTATGAACTCTCGTTCTTTGACCGCCGTTCTGCAATCTACACCAAAGACATGCTGCTCGAGTCTGTGCCCGATCCTCATATGTTAACCCCGCAAAAAGTGGAACCGGGTGTTTATAACAGGCGCTCCGTGCCTGAGATGAAAGATCCTCAGGACTAGCAAAAAGGTGGACAGGTACCCAAGTGGACACGGCAGCCTGTTTACCTATACAAGGTGACTATGACTCTTGATTTGATCCTCTTCCTGCTGCTTGCCCTCGTTGCCATCTCCACCGCCTTCGGCATGTTATTGAGTCGCAACGCGGTGTATTCCGCGTTGTTCCTTGTGTTGAACTTCGTCACAGTGGCTGTGTTCTATCTATTATTGGGTGCGCCGTTCATTGCCATGTCACAGATCACGGTATATGCGGGCGCGATCATGGTGCTGTTCCTGTTCGTCATCATGCTGCTGGGCGCGGAGAGTTTACCGGCGGCTGAAGTGTTGCCCTGGCAGAAACCACTGGCGACTGCGCTCGCTTTTGTTCTCGCGGCCGAAGCGACCTTTTTGCTTATCACCCGTGCGCGGCCTGAAGGACGGGTCCTCCAGCCTGACGCGTCTGCCAACATGATGGATAATCTCCGCGCCTTGGGCGCTGAGCTATTCAGTAGATATCTCCTGCCGTTCGAAGTAACTTCGGTCCTGTTGCTGGTTGCCATGGTCGGCGTGATCGTACTGATCAGGAAAGAGAAAAGGGTGCATTAACAATGATTCCAATAAATTATTACATTGTTCTTTCCGCGATATTGTTCACCATTGGTACGCTGGGTGTGCTCACCCGCCGCAATGCCCTCATCATCTTTATGTCCGTTGAGTTAATGTTGAATGCCGCCAACCTTGCTTTTGTGGCTTTTGCACGCGCCCGTGAAGTTGCCCTGGGTCAGCCGTTTTTCGACGGCCAGATCTTCGTGTTCTTCGTGATCGCCGTGGCCGCGGCAGAGGTGGCCGTGGGGCTTGCCTTGATCGTCGAAATCTTCAAGTCCAAGCGCAGCATTGATGTGGACCAGATGAGCAGTCTGAAGGGATAAGTATGTTCTTAGCTGAAGCAACTCAATCTGGCTTTTTCTTCCTGGCCCCGTGGATTGTCCTTGCGCCGGTGCTGGGCCTGCTGATCAACGGCATCTTCGGCCACCGG
>DATDRD010000089.1:0-1762 GCA_035291925.1 Anaerolineales bacterium | reverse complement strand
AATCGTACAGGCTCGGATCCCGGGAATCGATGCCATAAAGGTGCTGGCTCCACTTGATGCGCTCTTCGTCGATTTTCTTGATGAGTCGTTGGGTTGCCTCGCGGGAAAGGCCGCCCTCGAGTTTCATCTTGTTGGCGATGCGATCCTCAAGATCGGCGATAATTCGAACTTTGAGGACATGGGAGATATTTCTCAAGAAGAAGTGTCCTGCAAACCCATGATAAACGATATTGTCTTTCTGCATTTTATTCAGCAAGGCGGCCTGGATATAGGAAATATATCTCTCCTTTCCGTAGGTGAAGCGTCCCAGGATGGAGGGGGCATCACGTATCGCCTCAAGAAGTTTTATCTCCGGAATATTGAAGGTTTCCGAGGCTTCGAGCAGGGCATCTCTCCCCACGCATTCGTAATTCAGTCTGGCCGCGACCTTTTCGGCAATTTCTTTCCCGTAACTATACGATCCTCTGGAAATGGTAATGCAACCCATACCATCCTCCTTTATTGTTGCCCCTGTTGAATTTCAGCGGAGATCTAGAGGACAAGATCACAATCGTCCGACCTTGAATCAGTAAACGTGAAATTGGTAGCACGCAAGGAAATGCCTGTCAAGCGCCTAGCGGCGCGTACCAAGGGCAGATTCGACCAATCCTGTTGTCCATCGATGGGTTGTCTATGATTTTTCGCCTTCGGGGCGTTTCGGTTGGGTGGGTGAAACAGTCATCCCCTTGAAACAGACCGTTAGCAAAGGACATTCTTTTTCCTGTGAATTCCTGTGAGCTGGCTCATGAATCTTCGCTATCGCTTTGTCTACATTACGGAATAGGTGGTCTTCACCGATCTTCTCGTATAGGTGAGTACGCCTCATGACATCCAGAACCGAATCATTCAACCCACTAATAAATACGTCATGGCCGGATTCGCGCAATCTGCTGATCAATAATGAAAGCATCTCCTCGCCAGAGGCATCAAGCTCATTGATGCTGTTTCCAACAATAAGGATATATCTTAGTTCAGGCCTGGCAGATGCCTCTTCTAATATCTTCTCTTCCAGGTAGTTGACATTGGAAAAAAACAAAGAACCGTTAAAGCGAATTACGGCGATATGCTTACACTGTTCGAGATCAAAACGGGCGGCATTTCGGTATGCGCCATCCGTATATTTGGACAGGAGTGCCATGTCTGGCCTCATGTTCCGAAACAGATACAGGCCGAGAGACAAAACAACACCAATCATTATCCCTTTGTCAAGATGGGGAGCAAAGACAAGGGTGCAAATAAAGCTTACGATCGCAGTAACGCCATCATACTTTTGGGCTTGCCATATGTGGACAAACCCCGGCACATTGATCAAACTTACAACCGCCATCATGATAATTGCAGCCAGCACCGATTGTGGCAAGTAGTACAAAAGTGGTGTCAAAAACAGAAGGGCAATGACGACCACACCACCGGTAAATACACTCGACATACCGGTTACAGCGCCCGCCTGGATGTTCACGGCAGATCGGGAGAAAGAGCCGGAGACCGGATAACCTTTACCGATTGAACCAATGATATTCGCCAGCCCCTGACCGATTAATTCCTGATTAGGATCCAGGCGTTGGCCAGTTCTTGCCGCCATGGCTTTGGCAATGGAGATCGCCTCCATGAAACCGAGAAGGGAGATGATGGCAGCCATGGGGAAAAGAGTGAGCATGACTTTGAAATCGATCCTGGGCAGACTGAAAACCGGAAGTCCTTTCGGGATCTTCCCCACCACGGA
>DATDRD010000088.1:0-2229 GCA_035291925.1 Anaerolineales bacterium | reverse complement strand
GCCTGTGCATTTGGACTGGTCAATGACCATCGCCCATTGATGCTTTCCTTTGGGTGCGTTGCTCGAGGCTTTGGTGTGAGTGACGGCGCGCGTCCCTGCGGCAACTGCAACACCGACGGCAGTCAGTTTCAGGAAGTCGCGTCGGTTGATGTTTTTCTCAGTCATCATTTTCCTCCCTGTTACGATTTACGGTACGCTGATACCAGCGTTCAAGCCAGGGGGCCAGCACCATGCCGCCCGCAAGGCCGATCAGACCCGCCAGGACTGAGAATCCGATTGGGCTAACGGGATCAGGTTCAGGCGTGACTGAAGCGAGTTTTACTTCCGAAGGTATCCCCGCGGAGACGGGTGCAGTTGTTCCCTCTGCATTGCTGGCGTCCGTTGGGCTGTGCATTTGCTGAGCGTGACAGGTATTGCAGGAAGCCAGGTTGGCGTGGAAGGAATGATCGGGCACGGTGTGCGCTGTCCGTTCGGCATTTCCCAGATGTTTTACATGGCAATCCACACAGGATATTCCCTTCTGATGATGGGACGTGTATGAAAAATTCATACTGTATTCTTTGTGGCAGTTGATACAGAGTTGTGAGACTTCATCGGTTTGTTCACCAACGCGTGGTCCTGCAACTTTTTTTAGTGAAGCACTGTGAGGATCATGGCAGGTGGCGCAGTCCATACCGCGCTGGTAGTGTGTGCTCACTTTCCAATCCTGCCAGCCGAAGCGCGTGTCGCTGTGGCAACGCCCACATAGATCTGTGGTGCGGTCCACAGGCATGGGGGTTTTGGGATGATCTGCGGGTGCAGGGCCGTGACAGGCTTCACAGGTTACCCCGGCTTCTTTATAGGTGGCAGTTGCGGGATCGTAACCCGTGGTATGACAAACAAGGCAGGCGCCGGGCTTGCCCTGCTTTGTCCACTCCTCCAAAAAGATGGGATCACTCCCGGATTTTCCGTGCGCGCCGTTTTGCCAGGTCATCTGGAATTCGGTATGGCACACCGCGCAATCAGATGATGATGTTTGTACAGGAGGAGGCGCGCCTTCCTGCGCGCTAGCGATGACGAGCGTCACGCCCGCGGCAAGCAGAGCGAACATCAATGCGATCAATGAGCGTTCAATTCGAGAGGTCATGTTTTACATTCTCCTTGGTTCAATTCTTAATGCGGGTATGGGCGCGTCAATGAAGACCTTGCAGGAGATGCATTCCTCGCGCAGATAGCCATTGGGCAGGCGATAGACCTGCCAGCATGGCAAAGATGAAGTCCGTGCAATGCAGTTTTTCTGCTGTTTGGCTGAACAGCCTCTGATCTTCCAGCATTCAGGTTTTTGTACGGGCAGGGGCTGAAGCTGCGCTGCTGCCTGCCAGCGTGAATCCAGTTTGCGAAGGAAATGAATCAGGATGGCAGTTCCTGCAATTGGGATCGCCAGACGCAGAAGCACGCCCGCCAATATCGCCAGAAAAGAAATGATCGTTTCCATAGTTCCTCACATCCGGAACCAGTAGTTCGCTTCGCGACGCCGTATCCATTCACCGAGCGCAATCAATATGCTGAAAGGAACAACGACCCGGACCAACAGGATGAGCGCAAGTGCGATTGTGTTCATGGCATACTCCTTTCTTTCATCTCCAGTGTATGAGAAATGGATGAGAAAGTAAATCCGGCGGATGACCAATCTTTGGATCGGCGAATCAACCACTACTTGGCCTGATTCGCGGGCAAAATCGGGATCTCACCCCACGCGTTGACTCCACAGCCAAATCCCAAACATGGGATGTTTCACCCATTTTTAATGTATTTTTCATAAATTGTTATATAATGTTTCTAATTGAGACCATTTGTGTAAAACCGATTACATTTATCCAGCAGGGAGTGACATTCTGTTATTCACATCAAATTAACCTTAGACTAGTTTCTGGTGCGAAACTAACTCATGCTTACCAAACACTGCCATATATAGGGCGAAATACGTGATTTAGCCTGCAAATAGGACTGCATTGGCAGTTCAATGGTCTTTTGCACCAGAAACTAGACTAAGATAAGGGGGAGATTAAAAGTTCCCGGACAACTTCAATATTCTCTAGGAGGTGCCTACTGGTTAACGATCTAAACCCCCCTCTGTTCGAAACCTGTGAAAGGAGAATTTGCAAAAAATGTCTACAAAGAAAATGCTTGTTTTACTTGGCGTCCTGATTGCCAGCATGGTTGTATTTACAGCTTGTGCTGGTGAGCCTG